>NZ_JBOGDD010000758.1:0-8030 GCF_050701675.1 Mycobacterium sp.
GGCCAGTGGGCCTTCTCTTGAATCTTCGGATTTGAGCAGCGCCGTGAATTCACGCGTAGTGCGATCCCACTTCGGCTCCTCGTCGGCGATGACGCCGTGGTCCGCGCCGTACGCGAGCCGCTTGCTGGCCTGTACCGACAGCGGCGCGTTGACGGTGATCCGCTCGGCGAGCGCCAGGGCCGCTTCCACCACGGTGCCGTCGGGAGCGACCTGGTTGATCAGTCCCCACCTGAGCGCGTCGGCCGCAGGCATGGGCTCGCCGGTGAAGACGAGTTCGAGTGCGACCTTGCGCGGCAACTGCTCGACGATGCGGAACACGCCGCCCGCACCCGCGATCAGTCCGCGCTTGACCTCAGGAAGCCCGAACGAGGCGCTCTCGCAGGCGACCACCAGATCACTCGCCAGCGCGAGCTCGGAGCCACCGCCGAGCGCGGTGCCATTGACGGCGGCAATCGTCGGCTTGTCGATGAAGTGGTGCACATAGCCCGCGAATCCCCATTCCGCGTGCTCGGAATGAAAGAGGTTCTCCCCACGGGAGATGGCCTTGAGGTCGGCCCCCGCGCAGAACGACTTGTCGCCGGACCCGGTGATGACCACCGCCCACACGTCGGGATCGGCCTGCGCCTCCGCCAGAGCATCGCCGACCGCAGTGCTCACCGCGCCGTTGACGGCGTTGCGCGCTTCGGGCCGATTGATGGTGATGAGAGCGACGTTTCCCCGTCGTTCGACGAGGGCGGCTGGGTTATCAGACAATGGACGTCTCCTTCACGTGGGTTGCTTCTGCGTGGCGCCGAGTTCATCCAGCATCGCGAGGAGCCTGCGGCGGTCGACCTTGAGTGCCGCGCCGCGCGGCAGCGCGTCGACGACGAAGATGCGGGCGGGCACCTCGTAGGGAGTCAGCGACGTCCGGCAGTGTTCGCGCAGGGCCTCCCCATCCACTTCGGCTCCTGCGCGCAATTCGACTGCGGCGACGGGGATCTGGCCGAGCCGTTGATCCGAAATGGGTGCGACCGCGGCGTCGGCGACGGCTGGGTGCGCGCGTAATGCGCGGACCACGGTCTCGGGCGCCACCTTGAACCCGCCGCGCAGGATCACGTCGTCGGCACGTCCGTCGACGTAGAGGAATCCATCGGCATCGAGATGCGCCAAATCGCTGGTGGCGATCCAGGATTCGCCCGACCCGCCGGCCTGCGCCGAAGAGACCTGCAGCCTGCCCGTCTGATCCGATCCCGCCGCGGCACCATCGTCATCGACGACCTGCAGGCGCACTCCAGGAAAGGCTCGCCCGACGCTGCCCTTCTTCTCTGCCCACCGCGTACGAAAGTCCTTGACGGTCCAGCCGGCCACCGCTCCGGAGAATTCGGTCGCGCCGTAGACGACGAGGATCGGGATGCCGTAGCGCTCGAAGAACGCGTCGACCAACTCCGGGTCGACCGGGCTGGTGCCCGCGTTGACGGCGCGGATGCTGGCCAGATCCTCCCGTGGGATGTTCGAGTCGAGCACCGAGCGGATGGCCGCGGGAGGCAGTCCTGCGACGGCGGGCCGGTGCTCCTTGACCACCGCGTGCCAGCCCGGCACGGTGAAGCGGTCCAGCATGGCGACGGGACGGGCCGCGACCAGCGACTGCAACAACGACCACAGGCCGCCGATGTGAACGATGGGCAGCGTCACCAACCCGACGGTGCCCGATAGCGGCGGTTTCGTTCGGGCCTCGAGTCGGTCGTTGTGCCGCAGGGCAGCTCCGAGGGATGCCTCCAACTGGGCGCGAGTCAGGGGGATGCGTTTCGGTGCACCCGTGGTGCCCGACGTCAACATCTCGATGGCCACGGCGGGATCGCCCGTACCCGGTTCAGCCGCTCCCCGCGTCTGGAGGGTCAACCCGTCGTCGTTCAGATTCCAGCCGGTCATGTCGCCGTCCGCGACGGTCCGGGCGAACACCTCGTCGGACCACAGCGCCGACGGCGCCAAGACGAACGACACCGCTGCGGCAGCGAGATCGGCGCTCAAGCGTTCCGGAGGCTGCAGCGGGCTGATGGTCACCAGCGTGCGTCCACTTCGAAAGATCGCGATCAGGGCGGCGACGGACTCCATGCGATTCGTGAGTACGACGGCAACCCGACCTCCAGGGCCACAGCCGGCGGTGGTCAGCTCGAGGTCGATCTGCTCGACCAACGACCGGACTGCGCCCCAGTGCGCCCAGCGTCCGTCGTACTCCACCATTCGGGCATGGTCGTTCGCGTCCCACAGCCGTCCCAGCGCGTCGTGGATGCTCGTCATCGTCACTTTCCAAATCGACTCGTGCGGGCCGATCATTGCTTTCTCGAAACTAGTCGACATGGTTTACTAGGTCAACCTAGTGAAAGGGGTCGACGGTGGACTTCGGCTTGACTGACGAACAGGATCAACTCGCTGCGGCCGAACGATCCTGGCTCGACCGCAACGATCCCCTTGCGAGAGTCCGAGCTGCGCTCGATTCCGCCGCCATCACAGTCGATCCCGCGGCGGTGGGCCATGCCTCGGAATCGGGATTGCTGGCCCTGCTGACACCTGAAATGGGTGGCACCCACCTGGATCTCGCAGTCGTCACCGAGGCACACGGCTACGCGGCGAGCTCGCTGCCCATCGCCGACATCGCCATCGCCACTTGGCTTCTCGACAGCATCGGTGTTCACCACCCCGAGAGCCCGCTGGCCACAATGGCGTTCGGTCCGAACGCGCTCAACGACAGTCAGGCACTCCAACTGGCCGGCGTCAGCAGTCCGGTACCGATGGCCGCCGACATGGGTTCCGTCGCAGTGGTCGGCCACGCCGGCGAGAAGGAGTACCTGACCGTCCTGACGGCAGCCACACCGTCCACCATCGCGACCCTCGATCTGACGCGGTCGTGGGCCCGTTTCAAACTCGACGCGACCGTCGACGAGTGGACGGAACTGCCCGCGGGCACCTTGGCGATGCTGCGCGACGCACTCGCGGTACACCGGGCGTTCGACGCGCTCGGAGCGGCGGCACGACTGCTGGAGATGACGGTGGCCTACACCGGACAGCGTGAGCAGTTCGGCGTGCCGATCGGATCGTTCCAGGCCGTCAAACATCACTGCGCCGACATGGTCGTCGCCGTGGAAGCAAGCCGGGCATCGCTGTGGGCTGCGGCGCTCGCGCTGGACACCGCGTCGGGCGCGGCGCGGACTCGCGCCGCCTCTGCGGCAGCGGCATATTCGAAGTCGGCCGCCGCCCGGGTGGCAGGCACGGCCCTGCAGGTGCACGGCGGCATCGGCTTCACCTGGGAACACGACCTGCATCTGTTCCTGCGCCGCATCAAGGTCGACGAGGCCTTCGACGGCACCGTCGCCGAACACCGCGCGACACTCATCAGGGCCTGACACTCAACGCCGTTCACGCGGAAGGGCCAGCCCACGCTCGGCGATCAGGTTGCGCATGATCTCCGAACTGCCGCCCGCGATCGTGTATGCGCGGGCATACAGCCACTCGTCCTGCCAGCGGCCACCGTCCAGTGCGTCCGGGTCGCCCTCCACCAACACGCCAGCGGCACCGCCGAGTTCTACTGCGTAGGTCGCCATCTCAAGATTGAGCTCGCTGAACATCAGCTTCGCCATCGCGCCGTCGTGCATGCGTTCGGTGCCACGCAGCCAGCGTGTCAGATTGGCGTAGGTCAGCGCGCAGAGTGCCTCCACCTCTGCGGTGAACTGCCCGATCCGGTCGCGGACCAGGTCGCTGTCAATGGCGGGGCGACCATCGATGGTGACGCGGCAGGCCAAGTCCACCAACCCCTCCACGGCCAGCCTCAGCTTGACGACCGCAGCTCCCACACTGGTGCGTTCGTGTCCCAGCGTGGCATTCGCGATGGCCCAGCCCTGCCCTGGCGTCCCGATCATCGCTTCGGCAGGAACCTCGACGGCATCGAAGAAGACTTCGTTGAAGTCCGAGGTTCCGGTCAGCTCACGCAGCGGGCGGATCGTGATACCTGGGCTCGACATGTCGAGGATGAATGCACTGATGCCCTTGTGCTTCGGCACGTCGGATTCGGTGCGCGCCAGCAGGTATCCGTAGTCGGCCCAGTGCCCATCGGTAGTCCATACCTTCTGCCCATTGACCGTGTAGGTGTCTCGGTCGAGCACCGCCCGGGTGCGCAGCGATGCCAGGTCGCTGCCCGCGCCTGGCTCGCTGAACAGTTGGCACCACATTTGGCGACCGGCGCGGATCTCGGGCAGATGCCTTCGGCGCTGCTCGTCGGTACCGTAGTGGATCAGCGCATGGGAGGCGAGCGCGTTCCCACTCGGCACCCCAGGCACCCCAGCGCGGGCCAACTCCTCGCCCACCACGATGGCGTGTTCGGCGCTGAGGTCGTCGCGGCCGCCATATTCGGCGGGCCAGTCCGCCCCCGCATAGCCTGCCTCGAAAAGGCTTGCCGCCCAACCTTGGAGCGCCTTGAACTCATCCTCGTTCTCAGCGCTGCGAACACCCGCCCGCGGCGGGATCCGCGGCGCATGCTCGCCGACGAACTCTCGCACCTCGGCGCGGAAGGACTCCAGTTCGGGCCCCATGCCGTATTCCACGTTCGTCGCCAATCTTTAGATGTTCGAGCCACTTCGAGGTGACGTCGCCGTCATGCGTTGGCCCGCTGCAACAGTTCAGCGGCGGCGCGGTCGCGCAGCGCGTCGGCACGGCCCACCAGGACGGCGTTGGCCTGAGCACGTCGCAGGAGCAGGTGGATCGGGTGCTCCCATGTGAAGCCCACACCGCCGTGGATCTGCAGGGCGCCCTCGGTTGCGGCGACCCCGGCGTCCAGCGCTGCCGCGGCGGCCAGATCCACCAGGTACTCCAGTCCTTCGAGGTCAGCGTCGGCCGCGGCGAGGACCTGGCTGCGGGCCCCCTCCAACGCGACCAACATGTCCGCACATCGGTGTGACACCGCCTGGAAGCTGCCGATCGAGCGACCAAATTGGTGGCGTTCGCCAGCCCAGCCGACAGCCATCGCGAGAGCACGCGAGCCCACTCCGACCGAGTCCGCAGCAACCGCCAACAGTGCCTGGCGCCGGGCAATGCGCAGGATGTCGGGGACGTCGCCTCCGTCAGCAAGCACCTCCCCAGCGGCCGCCGCGAACGTCACCGCGCCGATCGTGGCGGTCAGGTCCAGCGGCTGGTTGGCCGCCACCGTGACGCCTTCGGCAGACACGTCGACGGCCACCAGCACCGTGCGATTTCCGGCGCGCGCCAAGACGACGAGCACCTCGGCACTAGGGGCACCCGCCACGATCGGAACCACGCCATCGAGCGCGGATCCATTCCATTCGGGCAGCACCTGGCCCGTCGTGACCCAGCCGGCGTCGTCGAGTGGCACGACGAACGCAGCAGGCGCGCCCTCGGCGATCCGCTGCACCAAAGCCTTTGCGCCGCACTGCACGGCAACGTCGAGCGCCGTCAAGGTCGGGACGAGCGGCGCGGCCGCCAGTGCCTTGGCGACCTCTTCGATCGCGGCGTAGAGCAGCCTCGGCCGAGCGCCTGCGCCTCCGAGTGACTCGGCGACCGCCAGGCCCGGCAGTCCGAACTCGACGAGGGCCGACCACACGGCGGGTTCGACCGCGTCGATCGGACGTTTGCGGTCGAGCAGTGTCGCGACGTCCACCCTGGCCCCGAGCGTCGCCGCCAGCACGTCGCGCAGCTCGCGCTCGTCCTCCTCGGGCACGGCGAGCGGCTCGCCGGGAGTGACCGCCGCGGCCCTCGTGTTCTCGCCCCGGTGCGAAGGCAGTCCGAGCACGCTCTCGGCGATCGTATTGCGTTGGATCTCAGAGGTTCCCGCGCCGATCGTGGTGGCCCGGCTCATCAGGTAGCCGAACGTCCAGCGTCCATTGTCAACGGCCTCGGGGGCCCGGCTGCCGAGCGCGGCGTGGGGACCCGCAGCACGCAGCGCCAGCGCATGCATGTGCTGTTCGAACTCGGACTTCACCAATCGGTTCACCGAGGCCACGCCGCCGGGATCCTCGCCGCGCAGAACCGCGGCCAGCGCGCGGGCGCTGTTGGCGGCGATCGTCCGCACCCCGGACTCCAACCGGGCGACGTCCTGACGGACCAGCGGATCACTGGCGAGCCCACGGGCCACCACCAGTTCGATGACGCGGTCGGCAGTGCGGCGGTACTTGAACTCATCGGCGAGGAAAGCGGTAGCTCGCTCGTGGCCGAGTGAGGTCCGCATGATCGACCAGCCCGCGCCTTCGTCACCGACCCGGTTATCGACGGGCACCTCGACGTCGTCGAAGAACACCTCCGCGAAGTGCGCCGCGCCGCTGACGTCGCGCAGCGGACGCACGGTGATCCCCTGGCTCTTCATCGGGATCAGCAGATAGGTGATGCCGTCGGAAGGTTTGGCACCGGAGCCCGTCCGAACCAGCGCGAACATCCAGTCCGCCCGGTCGGCCATCGTGGTCCACACCTTCTGGCCCGTGACGCGGTACACGTCACCGTCGCGGACCGCCCGGGTCGACAGCGAGGACAGGTCGCTACCCGCCCCCGGCTCCGAAAACCCTTGGCACCAAAACTCATCCGCCCGCAGCAGCGGCTCAAGGAAGCGGTCCTTCTGATCCTGCGTGCCGTGGGTGATGAGAGTGGGCGCGAGGATGAACGACAGCGGACACGGGTGCGGTGGCGCGCCGGCGTCGGTGGTCATCCGGTAGTACTCCAGCTGGTCCTCCAGCGACAACTCCAGACCGCCGCCAGATCGGGGCCACCCCGGTGCAGCTAGGTGGTGGTCGACCAGCTCGGCATGCCAAGCGCGGGCAGTCTCGATGCGATCCGGCTTCTCGCCCGCCGGAGCAGCATCGGACCGCTGCCGAAAGTCGGCGAGAAGCGCTTTGAGCGCGGGGCGCCATTCAGGTGTCTGCATCGAACCTCACAAAGTCAACTTGGTTAACTATGTTGCAGTGTGCAGGGCGAGTCGGCCATTGGCAAGCGTGCCCGCTATCCGTCTTCGAGGATCAGGGCGAGTTCGGGGCAGGCGGCGACCCCGTCCCGCGTGGCCTGCTCATCTCCCGGTTGCACGTCGTGCGCTTCGAGAATCGAATAGCCCGAATCGTCGATCGGGAACAACTCGGGGTCGACGGCATAGCACTGCGCATGTCCGACGCACTTGTCCTGCTCCAGCCGAACCTTCACGACGTCCTCCTCACCTCGACCGCCGAGGGCTGCGACGGTCATTCTGTCGCATAACACTAAATGATTAACTATTTAGATTTCTACGGGTGGTCGCGCTCCCGTGTGCGGCGGTGCGGTCGTGAGCGCGCCGTGATCCAAGCGCAGGCGCCACGCCACCTTGCGGGCCGTCACCAATGCCAACGCGCCGGCCATCCCGAACAGCACGGCGTCCGGCCAATCGTGGCGGGTTGCGACGACCGCGCAACCCGCCACGCAGAGCACGAGGATGACCTGGGCGATCCTGCGCACGATCACACCGGTTCTCACCCCTGCCGACTGACATCCGACCCGTAAAGGGTGCTGCTACACCGAGACAAGAGCGGGAGCGTCGGCGCCCACTCTCGGGAAGTTCAGCATCCTGCGGGCGTTCTCCTCGACGATCAGCGAGCACTCGTCATCGGGAACGTCGGCGAGCACCTCACCCGCCCGCTTGCGTGAGTTCGGCCAGTTGGAGTCGCTGTGCGGGAAGTCGATCTCCAGCATGATCCGGTCGACGCCGATCGAGTGCCGGTTCTTCAACCCGTGCTCGTCGTCGATGAAGCAGCCCCAGAAGTGCTTGCGGAACAAGTCCGACGGGCGGGTGTCGAAGTCGATCTTCTGGTAGTAGCGGTGCCGCTCCCACACGTAGTCGGTGCGTTCCAGGATGTAGGGAACCCAGCCGATTCCACCCTCGGCGAGCGAGATCTGCAGCTCCGGGAACTTCTGCAGCTTGCCCGAGAACAACAGATCGACCGTCGACCACATCAGGTTCGTGGAGAACAGTGCCGTCGCCACCGCGAAGGGGGCGTCCATCACGTTCATCTGACCTGGGACCGGCTTCATCG
>NZ_JBOGDD010000759.1:0-1582 GCF_050701675.1 Mycobacterium sp.
CGCGATTTGTGTGCATTTGGCAGCGGTGAGCGCGGCCGAATGCACACAAATCGCGCCATGGGCGGCACCTCACGAGTTCATCCCGGGGATCCAGTCCGTTCCCGCCAGGGGCACCCGCGCCATCGCGGCCGCCTCGATCGTGACGGCGACGAGGTCCTCGGGTTCGAGGTGCCGGACATGGGCCTTGCCGCACGCCCTGGCGATGGTCTGGGCCTCCATGGTGAGCACCCGCAGGTAGTTGGCCAGCCTGCGGCCGCCCTCGACCGGATCCAGCCGTGCGGCCAGGTCCGGATCCTGGGTGGTGATGCCTGCCGGGTCGGAACCGTCCTGGAAGTCGTCGAAGAATCCGGCTGCACTGCCGAGCTTCTCGTACTCGGCGGCGTAGCGCGGGTGGTTGTCACCGAGCGCGATGAGCGCGGCCGTCCCGATGGCGACCGCATCCGCGCCCAGTGCCATCGCCTTGGCGACGTCGGCCCCGTTTCGGATGCCACCGGAGACGATGAGTTGGACCTCTCTGCCTGCCGGGCCGCTGCGGTGCACGCCGAGTTCGGCCAGCGCCCGAACGGCTTGCGGGACCGCGGCGAGCGTCGGGATCCCGATGTGCTCGATGAACACCTCCTGGGTGGCGGCGGTGCCGCCCTGCATGCCGTCGACTACGACGACGTCGGCGCCTGCGTGCACCGCGAGCTTCACGTCGTAGTAAGTGCGGGTGGCGCCGACCTTGACGTAGATCGGCTTCTCCCAGTCGGTGATCTCACGGAGTTCGTTGATCTTGATCGTGAGATCGTCGGGCCCGGTCCAGTCGGGGTGCCTGCACGCCGAGCGCTGATCGATGCCCTCCGGCAACGTCCGCATCCCGGCGACGCGTTCGGAGATCTTCTGCCCCAGCAGCATTCCGCCGCCACCGGGCTTGGCACCCTGGCCGAGAACGACCTCGATGGCGTCCGCCTTGCGGAGGTCGTCGGGGTTCATCCCGTAGCGCGAGGGGAGGTACTGGTAGACCAGGTACTTGCTCTGGCCTCGTTCCTCCGGCGTCATGCCGCCGTCGCCGGTGGTGGTGGACGTGCCGACGGCACTGGCGCCGCGCCCCAACGCCTCCTTCGCGGGTCCGGACAACGCACCGAACGACATGCCCGCGATGGTGACAGGGATGTCCAGGTGCAGTGGGTACTTGGCGTGGCGACCGCCGAGCACCACATCGGTACCGCAGCGTTCCCGGTAGCCCTCCAGCGGGTAGCGCGACATCGACGCGCCGAGGAACAGCAGGTCGTCGAAGTGGGGTAGTGGTCGCTTGGCGCCCCAGCCGCGGATGTCGTAGATGCCGGTGTCGGCGGCCCGCTGGATGGCGGCGATGGTATTCCGGTCGAACGTCGCCGATTCGCGAAGTCCCCAGGTCTCGGTCATCAGTAACTCGCAGAGTTGTCGACGTGGAAGTGGTAGAGGCTGCGGGCTGAGCCGTAGCGGGTATAGGCGGCGGTGTCATCGTCTGCGTACCCGGCTGTCTTGAGGAGATGGCCCAGTTCTTCGTGGGGTTCGGGACGCATCTCCTTGGCCACGCAGTCGGCGCCGAGTGATGCGGCGG
>NZ_JBOGDD010000760.1:0-5872 GCF_050701675.1 Mycobacterium sp.
GCCCCGCACCTCGTCGGCCAGCGTCTGCCACTCGCGACGGATGTCGGCGTCAGGTGAGCTCACCTTGGCAGGCTATCCGAGCGCTGTGACAGGCCTGCCGATGTCAGCGCGTCGGGATCAGCCTGAACTTCACGTTGCCCGCCGGTTAGGCTCGCCCCATGCCCCACCCGGTCATGTTCGACGACGACGATCCAGGGCTGGCGGAGCTACGCAAGATAGCCCTGGGCTATCCGGCGGCCCATGAAAAGGTCTCGCACGGCAGGCCGGGGTTCTTCGCGTCGAAGATGTTCGCGATGTACGGCGGCAGTACCAAGGAGTCGGGCCCGATGGTCGCGGTCAATCACTGCGTGATGGTCAAGGTCGATGGATCCGACCGCGAGGCTCTGCGACAGGACGACCGTTTCTTCTACCCGGCCTACGTGGGAGTGTCGGGCTGGCTGGGCCTGGACTTCACCAAGGCGAAGGTGGACTGGAATGAAGTCCGCGAATTGGTCGACGCGTCGTACCGGCTCGTGGCCCCCAAGAAGTTGATCGACGAGCTCGACCAACGATGACCCACGGGCGACCGGTCATGGTTCGATCGAGGGCACGATGAGCTTCTCGAGCCCCTTCCCCCAGGTCCAGATTCCCACCACCAGCGTCTACGACTACCTTTTCAGCGACGTCGGTGAGGCCGACGCCGACCGCGTTGCGATGGTCGATGCGAAATCCGGCGTCGAGACGACATACGGCGAGATGATCTCCCGCATCGATGCGTTCGCCGGAGCACTCGCGGCGCGCGGAATCGGCGTCGGCGACGTCGTTGCGCTGTTGGCGCCCAACAGTTCGGCGTTCGCCATCGCGTTTCACGGCATCCTGCGCGCAGGCGCTACCGCCACCACCATCAACGCGCTCTTCACCGCCAAGGACATCGTCAAGCAGTTGACCGATTCGAAGGCCGGGACCCTGGTCACGGTCGGCGCGCTGCGCGCCCAGGCCATCGAGGGAGCCGCCGCGCTCGGGTTCGCCGATGACGCGATCATCGTGCTCGACGGTCCAGGGGAAGCGGTCGACGGCCATCCCAACGCCGACGAACTGCTTGGACCCGGATACCCCGTTCCAGAGGTGGCCTTCGACCCGGCCACGCACCTGGCGGCACTGCCCTACAGTTCGGGCACGACGGCCAATCCGAAGGGTGTGATGCTCACGCACCGCAACCTCGCCGCCAACGTCGCCCAGATTCGGCCGTTGCAGGGCATGCGGTCCGACGACCGAATCCTGGCGGTGCTGCCGTTCTTCCACATCTACGGCATGACGGTCCTCCTCAACGCCGCGCTGCATGCGCGTGCGCGGCTGGTCATCATGCCGAGCTTCGACCTTGGCGAGTTCCTCGACAACATCCAGAAGCACAGGTGCACTTACGTCTTCATCGCACCACCGGTCGCCGTCGCGCTGGCCAAGCACCCCGTCGTCGACTCGTACGACCTGTCGAGCCTGCGCAACGTCATGTCGGGCGCGGCGCCACTGGACGAGGAACTGGGGCATGCGGTGGCCAAGCGGCTGAACTGCCAACTGGTCCAGGGCTACGGCATGAGCGAGCTGAGCCCCGTCAGCCACATCACGCCGGCAGACGGCGGCCTGGAGCTGACCGGGTCCGTCGCACCGCTCAGTTCCTGCGGGTGGACGGTTCCCAACGCCGTCAGCAGGATCGTCGACTCCGAGACCGGCGCCGAAATCGATCCCCCCGCATCGGGTCTCAGCGAACCCGGGGAGCTGTGGTTCAAGGGGCCCAACGTCATGGCCGGCTATCTAGCGAATGCCGAGGCCACCCGTGAAACCATCGACGACGACGGCTTCCTGCACACTGGCGACGTAGCGCGCGTCGACTCCACGGGCTGTGTGTACATCGTCGACAGGCTCAAGGAGCTCATCAAGTACAAGGGCTATCAGGTGCCTCCCGCCGAACTCGAAGCGGTCCTGCTCGCTCATCCCGGCATCGCCGATGCGGCCGTCATCGGCGTCACCGATGCCGAATCAGGCGAAGAGATCCCAAAGGCGTTCGTGGTCAAACAGTCCGGCGCCCAGCTGACCGAGGCCGAGGTGATCGACTTCGTCGCCGGGCAGGTGGCCCCGTACAAGAAGGTTCGGCAGGTCGCGTTCATCGAGGCGATTCCGAAGTCGGCGTCCGGCAAGATCCTGCGCAAGGATCTGCGCACGTCTTAGGAGTCGACGAGCTCGGTGGCCGACCTCGACGCGCGTGCGTGGCGGTGTCCCAGCCAGATTCCGCCGATCGGCGCCAGGAGCAGTCCGGCGATGCCGAAGAACACGCCCGCGGACCAGTCCGGTTGCACCTTGCCCCACAGCACCGTCACCGGTGTGACGGGCAACCACTCGGTGCGCGCCACGGCTGCCGGAGCAGGTGTCGGAGCCGGGGCGGGCGGTGCACCTGGAGGCAGGGCAGGCACTACCGGGGCCGGTTGAACGATGGGCACCTCGACGACCACCGGGCTGGGCAGGTCATCGGGGCGGCCCGACGAGAATCTGGGTGACCGGCCGTCGCCGAAGGTCACCCGCGGCGCGACGATCGGCGTCGCCACCTGACCCCCTCCGCCCGATCCGCCGCCTGAAGTGGCGACCCGGATGATGGGAGCGTCGGGGACCACACCGGACGTCGAAGGCTCGACCGCGGCCAGGCGTGACGCCGTCGCGGTCTGGCCCACCGTCACCGCGGACGTACCCCGGCCCGCGACGACCGTTGGCGAGACGACCGTTGGCAACGGGCCGTCGTCGCCACTCGGGCCCCTGGCGCCGGAGCGACCGGAACCGTCGCGCCGGTGGTCACCGCCCCGGTCGCGATCCTGTGAGCCACGCCCATTACCTCGGTGTCCGTCTCCGTTGCCACGGGAATGACCACCGTCGCGCGAGTGACTCGACGGCGATTTGGGTCCCCCCGGATCCGCAGACGTGACGGCTGAGCCGAGACCGCCCACCACCGAGATGGCGGCAACGATCCCAAGGCCCGCCGCGAGTCGGATCAGTGTCTGAACCACGGTCCTCCTCGACCGGTTGGGTGTTTGCCACAAACCTTACGCCGACGACGGGTCCTCGGCGATCCCGTCCGCGACCGTTTGCGCCAACTCGACCGCCGCACGTGCCCACCCCTCGGTCGCTCCGGCAAGCCCACACGCCGGAGTAACGCCAATGCGGTCGCGCAGGACCGTGCGGGAGAAGCCGAGGCGGTCGGTGATCGACGCGGCCGCCTTCGCCACGTCCTGCGGCGCCAGACGACGGTCGGGCGTCGTCGAGGGAATCACGCCGAGCATCACCACGCGTCCCGATTCGACGAATTCGCCGATGCCGTCGAGGTCCTTCGCCGTCAACGTCGCGACGTCGACCGAGACTGCGGCCAGGGCACTTCGCCCCAGCGTGTTCCATGGCAGGTTCGGTGCACAGCAATGCATGACGACTTCGCCGCCGATGGTCGCGATGCATTCGTCGAGCAGGCTCTGTGCCACCGGTTCGTCCACGGGATGAACCGTCGAGAAGCTCGACACGCCGGACAGCCGTCCCGCCAACGCAGCGGGCAGTGACGGTTCGTCGAGCTGCACGACGACCGGCACCTCGAGACGACGCGAGATCTCGGCACGATGGGCCGCGAGGCCCTCGGCGAGGCTCCCCGCCAGGTCGCGTACCGCGCCGGCGTCGGTGATCGCGCGATGGCCGTTGGCGAGTTCGAGCTGCGCGGCCAACGTGATCGGCCCTGGCGCCTGCACCTTGACGGTCCGCGGACCGCCACGCAAACCGGCCCGCTCCCAGGCCTCTTCTAGCGCGTCGACGTCCTCGTCGAGCAGGCTCGCCGCCCGGCGCACCACGGAGCTGCGGCCCGGCGCCACCCGGTAACCGCGCGGCACCGTGTCGATGCCGATCCCGATCAGCAATGCGCCTGCGCGCCCGATCATGTCGGCTCCCACGCCCCGCCCTGGCAACTCGACCAGGTGCGTCAGCGTGTGCAGCTCACCGACCACCACTTCTGCGGCGGTGCGTGCCGTCGTGCCTGGCCAGGATCCGATGCCGGTTGCCGCGGCGAAAACGCTCACGCGGCCAACAGTATTCGATGGCAGGTGGGAAGAGTTACCGTCGACCATGCCCGCATCGGCTCTCAGACTGTCGTATGCGGTCTGCGCGGCCCTACTCGTCGTGGCGTGCACCCACACCGTGACGGGGACCGCCGAGCGGTCCGCACGGGGGATCGACGACGACTCGCGGTCGCCGGTCGACGTGGATGCCGTCCTGCTCGAGCAGTCCCAGATGCGGGCGATCACTGGTGGCGGCGAGGACCTGACGGTGATTCCGAGCATGGACGGCAAGTCTCCGGTCGACATTACCGTCCTCGCCGACCGCGTTCCCCCTCAGTGCAGCTGGATCTTCGCGGAGACGCAGACCTTCGGACCCGAGGTCGAGGAATTCCACGAGACGACGTACCAGAACCCGCCGCGCGGTGCGCTCATCTCGCAGGGCGCCGCGGGCTACCGTGACGCCGCGACGGCACGTCACGCCTTCGACGGCGTGGTCGGCCTCGTCGACGCGTGCGGGTCCTCGACGTCCGGTTACGTCGGCGACTGGACGGCGACCGACGATTCCGTGCGGACCAGGACGAGTAGTGAATGCGGGCGTGACTACCGCCTGAAGTCGGTCGTCCTGGTGGAGGTCACGTTCTGCGCGTATCCCGCCTCGGTGCCCGACATCGTGATGACGAACATCGTGGCGAAGATTCCTGACTAGCCTTCGTCGGTCGTCGCAGAGATGGTGGCGCTGGCGATGACCTCGTCACCGTCGGGGTCGCGGCGGTACAGCACCATCGTCTGACCGGCCGCCACCCCTCGCAACGGGCTGCGGAGCGCGGCGACGAGCATGCCGTCGCGGACTTCCGCGACGGCGTCGGCGAGGCCGCCGTGAGCACGCACCTGGACGTCGCATTCAATGGGGCCGTCCAGGCTCGATCCGGTGGTGAACACCGGGCGCTCGCCGACGAGGTGCCACACATCGAGTTCGCCTGCGCCACCGACGCGTACCGTGCCGCTCTCGGCGTCGATCGACGTGACGTAACGGGGGCGACCGTCGGCGCCAGGCCCTTCGATGCCGAGACCCTTGCGCTGACCGATGGTGAAACCATGCACGCCGTCGTGTTCGGCAAGCACGGTGCCGCCGGCATCGACGACGGCGCCACGGCGGACGCCGATCCGTGCACCGAGGAAGGCGCGGGTGTCTCCGGACGGGATGAAGCAGATGTCATGGCTGTCGGGTTTGTCGGCGACCGCGAGACCGCGTCGGGCGGCCTCCTCCCGGATCTGCGGCTTGGGGGTGTCGCCGATCGGGAAGACGGCCGTCGCCAGCTGTCGGTCGTCGAGCACGCCGAGGACGTAGGACTGGTCCTTGTCCGCATCGACGGCGCGGCGCAGCCGACCATCGGAGAGCCGGGCGTAGTGGCCGGTGGCGAGCGCGTCGAAGCCAAGCGCGAGCGCGCGGGCCGACAGCGCCGAGAACTTGATCTTCTCGTTGCACCGAATGCAGGGGTTGGGCGTCTCGCCGCGCGCGTAGGACGCGACGAAGTCGTCGATCACGTCCTCCTTGAAGCGGTCGGCGAAATCCCAGACGTAGAAGGGGATGTCGAGGATGTCGGCGACGCGGCGGGCATCGCCCGCATCCTCCTTCGAACAGCATCCGCGCGAGCCGGTGCGCAGAGTTCCCGGCGCCGACGACAGCGCGAGATGCACGCCGACGACGTCGTGGCCGGCATCGACCATCCGGGCAGCCGCCACCGACGAGTCGACGCCACCGCTCATCGCGACAAGGACCCGCATGTCTACTTCCGAGTTCCCGCGCTGGCCAGCGC
>NZ_JBOGDD010000761.1:0-8353 GCF_050701675.1 Mycobacterium sp.
TCTGCACAAGCGCACCGGCCAGCTGGCGCTCGCCCTGGTCGTCCTGTTCATCGTCATCGGCTTCTTCGGAAGTGCGCTTGCGCCGGACAACCCACTCGCCCCCGCCGCCGCGCCGCTGGCGGGGCCGTCGGTCTCGCATTGGTTCGGCACCGACAGTTTGGGACGCGACGTCTTGAGCCGGATTCTGGCCGGCGCAGGTATCAGCCTGCTGGGCGGCGTGCTGGTGAGCGTGGTGGCCTTCTTCATCGGCACCATCCCAGGCATCCTCTCGGTCTACCTCGGGCGGGTCTTCGAGTGGGCGAGCCTGCGACTGGTGGACACCGTGATCGCGTTGCCGTTCCTCATCGTCGCGGTCGCGGTCACCGCTCTGCTGGGCAACGGCTTGATTCCCGCGCTCGTGGTCGTCGGCGTCCTGGTCTCACCCATCTTCTACCGGGTGTCGCGGTCCGTGGCGCTCAGCTCGGTCACCGCCGACTACGTGCTCGCAGCAAGGCTTTACAGCGCCTCGACGTATTGGGTGGTGTCACGGCACATCCTGCCGAAGTTGATCCCGGCACTCGCCGTGACGTTCGCCAATACGGTCGCCGCCGGGCTGATCGTGATCTCCTCGCTGTCCTTCCTCGGTATCGGGGTGCAACCTCCGGCCCCGACCTGGGGCGGGGTGCTCGCCGAGACCCTGGGACACATCAGTCGTGCTCCCCTGGCGCCGATCTACCCGTCCGTGTTCATCGTCGCCGCGGTCTGGGCCTTCCACGCCCTGGCCGATCTGCTTCGTGACGCCGAGACCGAACCCGTTCGCGCGGGGGCCGCCGGGGTCGTCGAGAGTTCGCCACTGTCCATCGCCGTGAAGGGGAAAGAGTGACTGAACCACTTGTTGCCGTCCGTAACCTGTCGTTGGAGGCGGACGTACCCATCCTGACGAATGTCAGTGTCGCACTGGAGCCAGGCAGAGTTCTCGGCATCGTGGGCGAGTCCGGCAGCGGCAAGACACTTCTCGTCAAGTCGATTCTTGGGGTGCTTCCGACGGCCGTCCGCCGGACGTCGGGAGACATCGAATTGTTCGGCGAGGACACCTGCACGTTCGACACCAAGAAGTGGCGGTCGCTGTGGACGAATCGGCTCGGCGCGGTGTTCCAGGATCCCGGTAGCTACCTCAACCCGTCCTATACCGTGCTCCAACACTTCGACGAGTTCTACCGGGTTGCACTGAAACTGCCCCGCGCCGAGCGCCGCCGCCGAGCGCTAGCGGCGCTGGAGTCAGTCAACATTCGCGATGCCGAACAGGTGCTCACGCGATACCGCCACGAGCTGAGCGGTGGCACGCTGCAGCGCATCCTGATCGCCATCGCGCTGGCCCGTTCACCAGACGTGTTCATCGCCGATGAAGCCACCACGTCGCTGGATGTCACCGTCGAGGCCGAGGTCCTCGACTTGATCTCGGATCTCAAGGACAACACCAACATGTCGATCATCGTCGTATCGCACGACTTGTCGGTGGTCGCGCGGCTGGCGGACGACGTCATCGTGTTGCGCAGCGGCGTGGTCGTCGAAGCCGGGCCGACGCAACGCCTGCTGAGTGCGCCACGGTCGGACTACCTGCGTCTTCTGATCGACTCACACACCAAGTACGGGATCGACCGGGTCGAGGCGCGAGCCGCTTCGGTCGGTTAGGAGAAGTCGGTGCTCGAAGTCAAGAACGTTGACGTCACCTATCGCAGCCGTCGAGGCCACAACGACGTACTCAAAGACGTCAGTGTGACAATCGAGCCGGGTGAGGCGGTGGCAGTCATCGGTGAGTCCGGCTCGGGGAAGACCACCCTGGCCCGCACGATCCTCGGTGTCGTCAAACCGCGGTCCGGTGAAATCCTGTTCGAGGGACGGGATCTCACCAGCCTGCGGGGCGCCGAGCGCTCGAACTTTCGGCGCTCCGGGCAGATCGACTACGTGTTTCAGGACACGCTGGCAAGTTTGGATCCGGATGTTTCGGTGGGCAACTCGGCCATCGAGCCGCTGCTGGTGCGGTCGAGTTCGTCGAAGAAGGCTGCCGTTGAGCGTGCTCGGGAGCTGTTCGACCAGTTCGGGCTGAGTCAGTCGCTGTTCGACAAGCGTCCCGCACAGCTGTCCGGTGGGCAGCGGCAACGGGTCGGGCTGATCCGGGCCCTCATCCAACAGCCGAAGCTCTTGATCCTCGACGAGCCGCTCAGCGCCCTCGATGCGGCCAACCGGGCGTCCACGATCGACCTGTTGGTCGGCCTGACCCGACAGGGCATCGCCTTGCTTCTGATCACACACGACATCGGGTCGGCTGCGGCCGTCACCCAGCGCACGTACGTCCTCTGGCGCGGCCAGATCGTCGAAGAAGCCCGCACGTGGGATCTGATCCGCAATCCGGAGCATGACTACTCGAAGCTGCTCGTCGGGTCTGCCGGAAGTCTGTTCAGCCACGGCAGCTCGAAGGAAGAGCGCCAAGCGCTGCGCCGTCGTCTGGAGCTCGCATGACGAAGAGGACGCCGCAGTACACGATCATGCTCGGCACCGGTCAGCAGAACGCATGGAAGCGCGTCCCGCGCGGCCAGCAGTATCTCCAGTCCTTCGACCACTACCTGCGGGTAGCGCAGGAGTCCGAGCGGGCCGGGGTCCACGGGCTGCTACTCGCCGACGGACTCTCCCTGGACGGGATTCGGCAGGTGCCGCGTGGCTTCGAACCACTCACCCTGCTGGCCGCACTCGCGGTTCGCACGTCGCGGATTGCGTTGATACCGACCGTATCGACCACCTTCAACGAGCCGTACAACGTTGCGCGCGCGATCAATTCGCTCGACAACCTCAGCGGCGGACGAATCGGCGTCAACCTGGTGACGTCCTTCACCGGGGAGGAGAACTTCGGCGGCACCCTCCCCCGCCCGAGCGACCGGTACGCGCGCGCCAGGGAGTTCACCGAGGTGCTACGCAAGCTCTGGACCAGCTGGGAGCAGGACGCCGTCATCGAGGACGTCGAGGCGGGACTGTACTTCCGTCCGGGATCCGTCGCGCCCATCAATCACGTGGGCGAGCACTTCTCCGTCGAAGGCCCGCTCAACGTCCCCCGATCTCCCCAGGGGATTCCGGCGATCGGCGCGGCGGGCTCGTCGGATCTCGGCCGTCAGTTCGCTGCCGAGGTGGCCGAGTTCGTCTATGCCGCCCAACCGAGCAAGCGCATCGCGAAGGACTACTTCGACGACCTGCGAAACAGGGCGCGAGAGCTGCGTGCGGATGGGACCAGACCGACCGTCCTCACGGGGGTCATTCCGATCATCGGCGAAACCCGCAGGCAGGCGCGAGAACTCGCTGCGCAGCTGCGCGAGCCCAGCGACTTCGACGCTGGCCGGCACCGTGTCGAGCAGCTCCTCGGGGGCATCGACCTCAGCGGACTCGCCCGCACCGACAAGATCGATCCGGCGACCATTCCACCTCCTGACGACATCATCCGTCGGCAGGGCCGCTATGAGATCTTCAAGGGTCTCGCCGTCGACGAGGGGTACTCCCTCGAGGAACTCGTCGACTTCGTCACGAACACCTCGGGACACTGGACCGTCATCGGAACGGTCGATGACGTCGTCGCCGAGTTCGCGGAGCGGTTCGACTCCGAGCTGACGGACGGCTTCAACGTCTGGCCGACGCATTACCCCGAGGGACTGGACACCATCACGCAGCGTCTGCTGCCCGAGCTCGAACGCGCCGGCTACTTCACGCCCCTTCCGGACGAGCCGCGGACCTTCCGTGACCTGTTCACGACCCGAGAACCGCACGCCACCCCTCACGCTGACTTCGGTTTGCCCAGGCCCAGGAGCGGGAGGAAGACGGTGTCGACGATCTCCTCGATGGTTTCCTCGGATGGCGGTCGCAGTGTGAAGAGGACCTCGTAGCGGAACAGGTCCACGGGTAGCCGCGCGATGCGGTCGGTCACCTGTCCCTGCCCAATCTCGCCTCGCGCGACGGCCCGTTGAATCGCCTGGTCGAGACCGGTGTCACGGCCACCCCGGATGAATGCGTCGAGATCAGCCAGGCTGGTCCCGGTCTGGCGGTAGAAGCCGCCGAGTTGGGTGAACAGCTGCGTTGCCAGTCGCACCCTGGTCTTGTTGGCGTGCTGTAGCAATCCGATGACGTCGCCACGCAGGCTGCCCGTGTCGGGGACCGTCACGACGTCCTTCCCCACTTCGTGCGTCAGCGTGGCGAGCACCAGTTCCTGCTTGGCGGGCCAGCGCCGGTAGAGAACGGCGCGACTCGTCCCGGCCCGTACCGCGACGGCGTCGATCGTGAAGTCGTCGTAGCCACGTTCGGCCAGTTCCTCCCACGCAGCGTCCAAGAGCGCGTTCTCCAGGACTCGGCCTCGTCGTCGCTGCGGCGCGTCCTTCGGATTAAGAGACATTGCGTTTCCTAAGTGCGGTATCTATCGTAATTGGATACAGCATGTATCTTATCCTGATAGGAGCCCGTTCGATGCGAATTCTCGTTTCCGGTGCCGGCATGGCCGGCCTCAGCACTGCCATCAACCTCCAGGCCACCGGACACGACGTCACGATCGTCGAACGCGCCGACCATCTGCGCGTCAACGGCTCACCGATCGACATCCGTGGCGACGCCATCGCCATCGCAGACAAGATGGGCGTCCTCGGCCAGATCTGCGACCGTCGGATCGACATGACCGAGCGCGTGCAGTTCGTCGACGCCAATGGCGTCGTGGTGGCAGAGCTGCCCCAGGACGAGGTCAACGATTCCGCTGACGACATCGAGATCCCCCGCGAAGACCTTGCCGCCGTGCTGCACGACAAGCTCGGCCCGGCAACGGAATTGCGGTTCAATGAATCCATCGCCGAACTCGACGACACTCCCGGTGGGGTCGACGTCCACTTCACCTCCGGCGGCCACGATCGCTACGACTTGGTCGTGGGAGCCGATGGGGTGCATTCAGCCACCCGCAGACTCCTATTCGGGCCCGAACAGCAGTTCCTGCAGCACCTCGGCTTCTACATCGCGATCGCCGATCTGCCCGGTTACACCACCACGGGGCGCATCAACCCGATGTACAACTTTCCGGGCCACATGGCCGGCATCGCCGCCTACAACGCGAAGGCGTTGGCGATCTTTCTGTTTCGATCACCGTGGCTCGACTACGACTATCACGACCTCTCCGCCCAGAAGCAGATCCTCACTGGCGCCTTCGCCGGCCACGACGAATGGAAGATCCCGGAACTACTCGATGCCGCACTCCGAGACCAGGACCTCTACTTTGACTCGGTCAGCCAAATTCATGTGCCCCACTGGCACGACGGTCGCATCGTGCTCGTCGGCGACGCGGCCCACTGTGCAACGGGGCTGTCCGGCCGCGGCACCACCCTGGCAATGACCGGGGCCTGGCTCCTCGCCCAAGCCCTCCAGGACCACCCCGACGATCCTCGAAGAGCACTGGCGCAGTACGAGCGCGACCAGCGGCCCCACGCCACCCGAGCGCAAGCAACCGCCGCACCTGGAGGCGACCTCCTCGTTCCGTCCACCCATGAGCAGATTGAGGACCGCAACCAAAGGTTCAGCCCCGCAACGGGATAACCGGGCTGGCCCCGGCGCCGTGACGCAGTCCGTCGACGAGGAGCGCGACCATGCGCCGGCTGTCGTCCACTCCTTCACCCTCCACTGGCAGGCAGAGCTTGGCCACGGCGTACAGGAGTTCCCTCGAGCCTATGTCGGAGCGGATCTCGCCGCAGGCGGCTGCGGCCTCGAGCAGAGAGGCGAGCGTGGGTCCGAGGCGTAGAAGGAAGTGATCGCGCAGGGCGTCGAACGCCGGACCGCCCTTGTGCAGGGCCGACGCCAGTCCGTGCTTGGTGGCCAGGAAATCGGTGTACCGGAGCAGCCACGTCGCGAGCGCTTCACCGGGGCCGTGCTCGGCACTCAGCGCTTGGCCTGCGTCGGCGCAGGCGTCGATCTCCTGTGCGAGCACCGCTTTGACCAGGTCCGAGCGCTGCGGGAAGTGCCGATAGAGCGTTCCCACCCCGACCCCCGCGAGGTCGGTGATCTCCTTCGCTGGCGCGTCCACACCAGACCCGGCGAACACGGTCTTCGCCGCCGTCAGCAGAGCGTCGACGTTGCGTTGCGCGTCAACCCGCTGTCGACGGTGCACACGTTCGTGCCCTGCCGAGTCGGCCATCACGCTCCCTTCCCCGTCACTTCCGGAATGATCTTCCGCTTTCACTTGTGTTCCGGAATGGCTTTCCGTATCTTTACCGGAAGAGCTTTCCGCTTCATTCCACGGTACGGCATCGGAAGGCGCTCAGCACGCACGTACCGCTCGGTCAGGAGAACGTCATGCAGTACCGCACCCTCGGACGAACCGGCATCAAGGTCAGCCCCTACGCGCTCGGCACCCTGATGCTCGGTGCATCCATCGGCAACCCCGACCACGACGACTCGGTCCGCATCATCCACGAGGCGCTGGACGCGGGGATCAATTTCCTCGACACCGCCGACGCGTACTCACTTCCTCCCCAGGGCGCCTCCGAAGTCGTGGTGGGCAAGGCGCTGAAGGGGCGACGTGACAGCGTCGTCCTCGCCACCAAGTTCGGCCGCCCGATGGGTGACGATCCCAATCGTCAAGGCGCGTCTCGACGCTGGATCACCACCGCGGTCGAGGACTCGCTGCGCCGACTGCAGACCGATTACATCGACCTCTACCAGGTTCATCGACTCGACCCCGAAACCGACGTCGAGGAGACCCTCTCCGCGCTTTCAGACCTCATCCACAGCGGCAAGGTCCGTGCGATCGGGTCGTCCAACACGCCCGCCTCCAACATCGTCGACGCGCAATGGGTCGCCGAGCGGCGAGGGCTCGAGCGGTTCCGCACCGAACAGCCACCCTACTCAATCCTTAACCGCGGCATCGAGACTGAGGTGCTGCCGACCGCGCAGCGCTTCGGGATGGGTGTCGTCGTCTGGGGCCCGCTCGGGCAGGGAATGCTCACCGGCCGCGCCCGCAAGGGCCAGCAGACCGACCTGGTGCGCGCGGGGCTGATGAAGGCATTCGGCGACGAGCATCGCCTCGACGCCGTCGAGGAACTCGTGCTCCTCGCCGAAGAGGCGGGCCTGCCGATGACGCACCTCGCGATGGCGTTCGCGATCACCCATCCCGGTGTGACCAGCGCGCTGCTCGGGCCCCGCAGCATCGAGCAGCTCGACGACCTGCTGGCCGGGCTCGACGTCACGCTGCCCGACGAGTTGCTCGACCGTATCGACGCGATCGTCCCGCCCGGCACCGACGTCGGCACCCTCGACCAGGCCTACGGACCACCCGCCATGCAGAACTCGAGCCTGCGTCGCCGCCCAGTCGATGAGCGCGCCGCCTGAGCTCGGTCCATCAGCCATTCGAAAGGTCATGTCATGCACGAAATTGCGATCGGATGCACGATCGAAGGCCAACACCATTCGCCTGCACAGCTCGCGCGGGTCCAGCACGCCCGGCACTTGCACGTACTGCACCAGATGAAGCGCCTCGGCGCGAGAATGGTTCACGACGGCACTCCCCTCTCCCACGACGACATCGATGTCCTCGGCGCCGAAGACGCACACCGCGTGAGCACCGCAGTGCGCCAGTCGTTCTCCGTCGACGACATCACGGACCTGTACCAGGAGCAGATCCGCGCCTCCGACCACATGTGGAAGCAGGCGAACAACGCACCCGTCGGGGCACCGTTACGGGCCTCGATCGCCGACGTCACGGTCACTGGCATCACCATCGACGAATTCCGCGATCACGCAGCCGGTCCCGACGTACTCGAACGGACCTACGCGCAACTCAATCCCGATCACTACTTCTGCTGTCAGAGCGATGCCGGCATGCACGGCATGGAGACGTTCGGCATGTACGGCGGGCCCACCGAGGTGTACATCACCACCGACCCGACGATTTCGGCTCCCATCGTGGTGGAACCCGACTACTCCTTATTGACCGCCGGTTACACGAGGTTGGCGAGCGACGGCACCGACGTCAACATCCTTGCGCTGCACCAGATCAAGCCCTTGTCCGACGGCTTCGCCGTCAAACTGGGCGCATTCTTCCCGCCGCACACACCGAACGAAGTGGTCGATGGGCACAGGGTCCACATGGCGATCGAGCTATGGGAGATGTGCAAGCTCCTCACGCACCCGCTCCCCTGAGACGTGCGCCGCCGAGGACTCGTTGGTCGGTGCGCTTATCCGAATGCGCGCCCGAGAAACACGAAGGCCGCCACAGCGAACAGCACGGTGTTGGCCGCGACCGCCAACGGCTCCCGCAACCTGCTGTGCGCCCACGCCGCACCGATCATCACGACGCACAGACCGGCAG
>NZ_JBOGDD010000762.1:0-6575 GCF_050701675.1 Mycobacterium sp.
ACGGTGTGCGTCCCCGCCTCGCCGTCGATGACCGACACCTCCTCGACGCGACGACCCATCAGTCCTGACAACACGGTGGCGGTCAGATCCGTCACCCCGCGGGGGAATCGGCGCATCCGACCGAGCGCGGCGTCGGTCACCAACCTCTGCACGCCGTGCCCGAGGTGCGCGCCAAGGCGCGCCGCGGGGACGGCCAGGCCGACGATCCGCGGCGCCTTCGCCGATGGGCCGCGATCACTCACACTCAGTCCCCGTTCTCCGCACCGGATACAACCACCGGAACATTACACTTCTTCTTCATTTTGTAATCCAATGTGTAGACTCTGACCCAGATCGACGACAGAAGGGCACCACGTTGGGCATCGTGACCACGACCTCGGAGACGGCGTTCACGCACTCCCCGGAATCCATCTACGACTTCGTCACCAATCCCTCGAACTGGACCAAGACCTACCCGGGCAGCGCGCACGTGGGCAGCGACACGAACGACCTGCCGCTGAAGGTCGGTGACACCTGGACCGAGGCCGGACCGGACGGCGAGAAGATCTTCACCTGGCATCTCGCCATCGCCATGCGCCCGAAGATGTGGGTGTTCAACTCGGTGGGCAACCTCGGTCATGACCGCGAGGGCAACGGCGGCATGCCAGGCCGGATCACCGTCAAGTATCACTTCACCCAGCCCGGCGACGGCATCACGCTGTTCGCGCGGACCATGACCGTCGAGGCCTACCGGGACTCGCCGATGCCCGACGGATTCTTCCGAATGGTCAACCCGGCCAACATCGACAGGTACCACGCGGCGATCGCGCGGGAACTCGCGTCCGCATCCGTCTCCTGACCGTCACCCGTGGAGGGCACGTCGCAACGCGGCGCCCTGAAGCGCGAACAGCTGCTGACTGACCTCCCA
Organism: Mycobacterium sp.; assembly: GCF_050701675.1. Lineage (GTDB taxonomy): Bacteria > Actinomycetota > Actinomycetes > Mycobacteriales > Mycobacteriaceae > Mycobacterium. The sequence goes on from NZ_JBOGDD010000762.1 coordinate 908, forward strand.
TTCGGGCACCATCGAGTCGAACCCGTGGCAGGTCCCTGGGAACACGTGCAACTCGGTCGCAACACCGGACCACATGAGGCGAAGCGCATAGTCGACGGCCTCGTCGCGGAGCGGGTCGAGTTCCGAACACGTGATCAGTGCGTTCGGCACACCGGTCAGTTCGGCGGCGTGCGCGGGCACGGCCGCGCTCGGCACGGACTCGTCACCGGACACGTGTCGCCACATCTGCTGCGCAGCCGCTCCGTCGAATCCCGGTGTCGTGGTGAACTCCTGCTTCGACGGCGTCTGGGAGTCGTCAAGGACGGGTTGGTGCAGCAGCTGGAACACCAACGGCGGCGCGTTGCCCGCTGCCGAGCACTGGGCCAGCAGAGCCGCCAGCGCGCCGCCAGCGCTGCTTCCCGCCACCGCCAGACGTGCGACGTCGACGTCGAGTGCGTCGGCGTCGGCCGCAACCCAGTTCAGCACGGCCATGGCGTCGTCGAATCCCGCCGGGTACGGGTGCTCGGGCGCCAGCCGGTAGTCGACCGAGACCACGGTGCAGCGGGCGCGGCGCGCCAATTCGACACACTGCTGCTGGTCGGTGTCGAGGTTGCCGAGGACGAATGCGCCGGAATGACAGAAGATCACGGCCGGTGCGCGCGACGGCCCGCCGCGGTAGATGCGGACGGGAATCCTGCCTCCGTCGTCACTGCGTGCGATGCCGTCGCGGATCTCCACCCCCGAGGAGTCGAGGGTCGCCGCACCCTCCCGCCGCCGGAGGTTGAGGGACTCCCGCACGGCGGGAATCAGGTCCGCGGAAAGATCGGTGCGAAACGAGGCGAGGTGTCGCAGCGCCGGATTCAGCCGGAGCGTCGTCCCGGTGTCGGCCGTCGTCACGAGCCTGCCGAACTGTGCGCCTCGACGTGGACGTTCGGCTGCACCCGAGGCGGCTCGAAGGTGAAGTCGGCAGCACGGAACCGTCGGGTCATGCTCCAGAACACCCGCGCGCTGCGCGGCCACTGCGTGACGACGCGGCCGTTCGCGGCCCGAAAGTAGCTGTTGCAGCGCGTCGTCCACACCGTCCCCTCCATCCACCCGTCGATTTGGGCGATGAAGTCGGCCATGGCCTGCGCCCGGACGGCTATGTAGGACCGCCGCCTGCGGCGCATGTGCGTGAGCGCCCGGACGACGTAGTGCGCCTGCGCCTCCAGCATGAAGATCACGCTGTTGGAGCCGACGTTCGTGTTCGGGCCGTAGAGCATGAAGAAGTTCGGGAAGCCCGGCACCGCCATGCCGAGGTAGGCGTACGCACCGTCACTCCAGCTCTCGCGCAACGACGTACCGTTCTCCCCCGTCACCTCGATCTGGCCCAGATAGTCCGCTGCGGCATAGCCCGTCGCACAGACGACCACGTCGACGTCGAGCTCGCGACCGTCCTCGGTCACCAGGGACCTGGCCCGAAGGGACTGGGCGGGACTCGACACCACCTCGACGTTCGGCTTGGTCAGCGCCGGGACGAAGTCCGAGGAGAACACCAAACGCTTGCAGCCGAGCGGGGTTTCGGGAGTGAGCTTGCGCCTCAGTTCGTCGTCGGCCACCGTGCTCTCGAGCATCTTCTCGGCCACCGCGCGGAACTCGTGGGTCTTGTCGCTGCCGTGCTCGATCACCGAGATGTTGGATTCACTGCGGAGCCACAGCCGGGTCCGATAGAACTTCTTCGCGAACGGGACGTGGGTGAACACCCACCGTTCCCTGACGCTGTACGGCCGGTCCGGTTTTGGCAGGATCCACGTCGGCGACCGTTGGATCGAATACACCTTCTCGGTCACCTTCGCCAGTTCGGGAAGTAGTTGCGAGGCAGTCGATCCCGTGCCGAGGACAGCGACCCTCGCGCCGTTCAGATCGATCGAGTGGTCCCACCGCGCCGAGTGCATCACCGTCCCGGTGAACGGCTCCTCCTCCACCAGATCGGGCATCAGGGGTCGGGTGAAGAGTCCGACCGCGGACACCACCACGTCGAACGTGAACACCTCGCCGTTCGACGTCCGCAGCTGCCACTCTCTGTTCTCGGCATCCCAACGGGCGGAGGTCACCTCGGTGCGAAGGCGAAGATGCGGGCCGAGTCGGTAGCGCTCGGCACAGCGTTCGAAGTAGGCCAGGATCTCGGGTTGGCCCGACCAGAGCCGCGACCAGCCGGCGTTCAGGTCGAACGAGAACGAGTAGAGGTGGGACTTCACGTCACAGGCCAGGCCCGGGTAGGTGTTGATGCGCCACGTTCCGCCGACTCCGTCCTCGCGGTCGAAGATGGTGAAGTCGCCGAATCCGGCTTTCTCGAGGAATATTCCCAGCGCCAGACCACCCGGTCCGGCGCCGATGATCCCCACCGAGGGGCTTCTGGACATCGGTGTCATCCAATCTGGAGGGATTGTCCGCCGTCGACGACGAGTTCGGAACCCGTGATGAACGACGCCTGCTCGGACACCAGGAAGGCGACGGCGTCGGCGATCTCCATGGGCTTGCCGAGCCGGCCGATGACCGCCATCGCGGCCAGGCGCGTCTGGGTGGCGTCGTCGAGCATGGGTGTCTCGACGGGGCCCGGGAACACGGCGTTGACGCGGATGTCCGACGGCGCGAGCTCGGCGGCGGCGGTCTGTGTCAGCCCTCGCAGCGCCCACTTGGACGACCCGTACGCCGAATGGTTGGGAAACGGCCGGATGGCGCCGGTGCTGCAGGTGTTGACGATCGCGGCGCCATCGGCCTCCCGCAGCTGCTCGAGCGCGGCTTGGATGCCAAGGAACGGGCCAAGACAGTTGACGCGCCAACTGCCCTCGAACCCCGCGGGCGTCTCGTCGGCGATCGACGCGCGGTGCAGCACACCGGCGTTGTTGATGAGTGTGCTCAGCGAACCGAACCGCTGCACCACGGTGGCGACCGCGTTCGCCCACTGCTCGGCGGACGTGACGTCAAGCGGAATCGCCGTCACGTCGTCGTCGAGTTCGGCTGCCATGGTGTGCAATTCGTCGGTCAGCAGGTCACAGGCGGCGACCTTGAACCCGTCGATCCGCAGCCGGCGAACGATCGCCGCCCCCTGACCGCGGGCGGCGCCCGTCACCAATGCGACGCGATCGGTCTTGGTGGCGTTCAGTGGTATCCCCTGTCATCGGATGACGGTTCATCGGCGGTGGACTTCGCAGCGGCGAGATGGCTCGTCGCGCCCAACCGCAGGGCCTGCGATTCGGACGCCAGCGTGATCATCCGGAAGCCCAGTTGCGCGGCGGTCCTTCCCTTCCCGCCGTCGCCCGCGTGCACGCCGCTCACCAGCCCGGCGGCAGTAGCCGTGGACTGCACGCGCGCCATCGCCTCGAGGACCGCAGGGTGCGTCCAGGCATCGGCGACACCGTGCCCCATCGAGATCGCGAGGTCCGCTGGCCCCACGTAGACGCCCTCGAGTCCTGGCACGGCGCAGATCTCGTCGACCGCGGCCAGCCCCTTGGCCGTCTCCACCATCGCGTACACCCCTGCCCGCGACTCCAGCGCGCTGACGTCGACCCCGAGGCTGGCCCGCAGCGGACCGAAACTGCGCACCCCGCGCGGGGCGTACCGGGTGGCGGCCACCGCGTCGGAGGCCCCCTCGGCGGTCTCGACCATGGCGATGATCACCGCGTCGGCGCCCGCGTCGAGCACCCGCCCGATGGGCGCGGGCGCATTGGACGGCAGTCGCACCGCAGTGGCGATCGGCACGTGCTCGAGCCGGTTCAGCAGCAAGGCAACGTCGGCGTTGTCGAGATAGCCGTGCTGGCAGTCGAATCCGACGTAGTCGTAGCCGGTCTTGGCGAATGATTCGGGACCGAGGATGGTGGGGCCGACCACCCAGCCGCCGAAGATCTGCGGCCGGTCGGCGAGCGCCTCTTGGAGCCTGGACGTCATCGGCTGATCGCGATCTTGATGCGGCCCGGCGTGGGGCGGCTGGCCAGTTCGAACGCCGACTGCACGTCATCCACTCCGAAGGTATGGGTCAGGTAGTGCCCCAGCAGGTCGGGGTGCGCCCGGGCGAAGGCGTCCGCCTCGGCCAGGACCCGCCGCCGGTCCAGCGTCACACCGGACTTCAGGGTGAGGTTGTTGCGCAGCATGGTGCGGATGCTGATGGGATAGCTGTCGTCATCGGGCACGCCGAAGTAGAAGACGGTTCCGCCGAAGGCGGCCGCCTCGATCGCGTGCCCGAGGGTGGCCACCTGATGACCGACCGCTTCGATCACGATGTCGGGCTTGTCCCCCGCGACGAGGTGGCTGACCCAGCGGTCGCTTGTCGCGCGAATCACGCTGTCCACGCCGAACTTCGGGCCCACCGTCTCGCGGTCGATGGGATCCACCCCGGTCACGTGTGCTGCGCCCGCCACCTTGGCGAGGTAGGAGAAGAGCAGTCCGATCGATCCCTGCCCGATGACGGCGACGTGTTTGTCGGTCAGGTCGGGTAGTTGTTCGACCGCGTACAGGACGCAGGCCAACGGCTGCAGCGCGACGGCATGCTGCGGCGTCAGCGCGGGGTCATACGGCGCCAGGCCGTTCCCGTCGGCAACCACGTACTCCATCAGACCGTCGAATCCCGATGCCCACCCGACGACTCGGTCGCCCGACGAGTGCTCGGGGTGCCGGCTGGCGATCACCTCGCCGACGATCTCGTGGATCGGAAAGCCCTCCTTCTCGGCGGCGCAGGCGCCGTCATCGCCGGGAAGGCGGCCCTTCGCGCCGCGGAACGCCGGAAGGTCGCTTCCGCACACCCCGGCGGCCAGGAAGCTCAGCAGCACCTGGCCGTCGGCGAGCGATTCCGCCGATGGCTGCGGCACCTCCGTGCGCTCGAAGGTGTACGGCGCGACGAGTCGATGCGACCACATCGTCAGACCTCTACCGGCACGTTGTTCCAGCCCCACTGGAAGCTCGAGGGCGGCCGCCACGCCGCGTCGGCGTCGACGTGGAAGTCCGGCACCCGCTTGAGCCATTCGGTGACCATGATGGCGATCTCGAGGCGCGCCAGGTGCACGCCGAGGCAGAAGTGCTGGCCACGGCCAAACGCCAGCAGTCGCTCGATCGGACGGTCCCAGATGAACTCGCCGGCATTCGCGTACTCGCGCTCGTCGCGCGCCGCGGACCCCAGCAGGGTGATGATCCGCTGCCCGGGGTTGATCGTGGTGCCGTGAATCGTGAAGGGCGTGCGCAGGGTCCTGGCGAACCACTGGGCGGGTGCGCAGTAGCGGATCATCTCCTCGCGCGCTTTCGCCACGTTCGCGGTCAGATCCGCTCGTACGGCAGCCATCTGGTCGGGCCGGCGACCCAGCTCCCACAAACCGTGCGCGACGATCTTCGGCACCGTCTCGGTTCCGCCGATGAACACGCCAAGCATCTGGACGGCCGCCTCCATGTCGCTCAGCGCCGAGCCGTCTGGCAGCCGGTAGTCGATCAGGTTGTCCGCGATGGGCAACTCACCGCCGGCGCCTGCTGCGCGCCTGCGCGCCACGATCGGGACCAGGTACTCCAGATAGCCTGGCCGCGCGTTGGCGACTTCGACGCCGCTTCCTGGCTTGGCCAGGCTTCCTGCGTTGACGGTAGCGAGCACGTCGGCGGCGAGTTCAACAGGCAGGCCGACCAATTCGCACACTACCGACGCGGCCACGATGCCGCCGTAGTCCTGGGT
>NZ_JBOGDD010000763.1:0-4717 GCF_050701675.1 Mycobacterium sp.
ATCTCGGTGCGCGGCACCATCACCTCACGGGCGATGGTGTCGCCGAGGTCGAACACCGACTGGATCATCCTGCGCTCGTCGTCGGCGACGACGCCACTCTGCCCTGCGAGGTCGACGACCTCCCGCAGCTCGATCTCGGAGGCGAACGGCCCGTTGCGGAAGCCGCGGCCGGGCGTCAGCGCGTTGCCGAGCAGGACCAGCAGTCGGCTGATGGGAGTCAGCAGCACCGAAATCGCTTGCAGCGGAAGGACCGCCCCCAACGCAATCGTGTAGGCGTGCTGCCTGCCGATGGTTCTGGGCCCGACGCCGATGGCCACGAAGCTCACCACCACCATGATGGCGGCGGCCGCGACCAGACCCCACTTGAAGCCGAGGTCCTCGTACAGGAAGGCCACCAACAGCACCGTCGCGGCCGTCTCGCACGTGATGCGCAGCAGGACGATGAGATTGATGTAACGCGGCCGGTCGTCCATCAGGCGGCTCAGCCGCGCGGCACCGGGCCGCTCCTCGCGGACCAGTTCGTGGACCCTGGCGATGGAGACCGTGCCGATGGCGGCGTCGATCGCCGCGAACACGCCGCCGAGTGCGATCAGCGCGACCGCGCCCAGCAGGGAGGCGAATCCGGTCACGGTTCGTCGAAGAACTGAGACTTGTCCAACAGGCGCCGGTCCTTCTCGCTCTGGCGGTCCTGGTGGTAGGCGGCGACCTGGTCGGCGACCCACTCCTCGAGCAGTTCGCGTTGCAGGGCGAACATCTCTCTCTCCTCGTCGGGTTCGGCGTGGTCGTAGCCGAGGAGATGGAGCACCCCGTGCACGGTCAGCAACGCGAGTTCCTGGGCGAGCGAATGTCCCGCCGTCTCAGCCTGTTTGGCCGCGAACTCAGGGCAAAGCACGATGTCACCGAGCATCGACGGCCCCGGTTCGGGTGCATCGGGGCGCCCGCCCGGCTCGAGCTCGTCCATCGGGAAGCTCATCACGTCGGTCGGTCCCGGCAGATCCATCCACCGCATGTGCAGATCGGCCATCGCCGGGGTGTCGAGCAGCACCATCGACAGTTCGGCAGCGGGGTTGACGTCCATCTTCTTGATGACGAAACGCGCGACGCTGATCAGTTCGTTCTCCGAGACGTCGATACCCGACTCGTTGGAGACCTCGATGCTCACCGGCGAGGCCTACCCGTTGCGGACCGACGCTCGGCGCGGTTCATCGGCGTCGCCGCGGCCTCGGATCTGGCGTACGCGTCGACGATCTCGGACACCAGTCGGTGACGCACGACGTCGGCGCTGGTGAGCTCCGAGAAGTGGATGTCGTCGATGTCGTCGAGGATGTCGATGGCTGCACTGAGTCCCGACTTGGCGCCGTGCAGATCGACTTGCGTCGAGTCGCCCGTCACGACGATCTTGGACCCGAATCCCAGACGCGTCAGGAACATCTTCATCTGTTCGGGGGTGGTGTTCTGGGCCTCGTCGAGGATGATGAACGCGTCGTTGAGCGAGCGGCCACGCATGTACGCCAGCGGCGCGACCTCGATCACCCCTGCGCTCATCAGCTTTGGGATCAGCTCGGGGTCCATCATGTCGTGCAGGGCGTCATACAGCGGACGCAGGTACGGGTCGATCTTCTCGCTGAGCGTCCCTGGCAGGAAGCCGAGCCGCTCACCGGCCTCGACGGCGGGGCGGGTGAGGATGATGCGCGAGACCTGTTTGGTCTGAAGCGCATTGACCGCCTTGGCCATCGCGAGATAGGTCTTGCCGGTACCGGCCGGTCCGATGCCGAACACGATGGTGTGCGCATCGATCGCGTCGACGTAGCGCTTCTGGTTGAGCGTCTTGGGCCGAATCGTCTTGCCGCGCCGGGACAGAATGTCCAGCGTCAGCACCTCGGCGGGTGACTCATTACCGGTGCCGGTCACCATGCCGACGCTGCGGCGAACGGCGTCGGGCGTCAGGGTCTGGCCGCCGGCGACGACCGCGATCAGCTCGGTCACCACGCGCTCGGCCAGCGCCACGTCGGCGGACTCGCCGGACAGGGTCAGTGCATTGCCGCGGACGTGGATGTCGGCGGTCAGCAGGCTCTCGAGCGCGCGCAGGTTCTCATCGGCGGAACCGAGCAGGCCCACGACCAAGTCGGGCGGCACGTTGATGTTGCTTCGTACACCGTTGTTGCTTCGTACCGTGTCCGAGGCGGCGTTCGTCTCGCGGGGCGTCACGTGGTGTTCAGTGCCTGCTTTCCGTGCTCAGCTCGGTGGTGAATTCTCGTGCCAGCTTACCGCCGGTCAGCGTCGCGCCCCAATGGTCGGGCTCGAGGGGTCGACGGCGTAGGCGGACGAAGAAGGGGCACCCTCGCGGGTGCCCCTTTTCGAGTCATCGCTGAATCAGCGACTTTGACGTGCGGACGTGTCGACGTGCGGCACGTTCACGTCCGGGTGGATCGTGTCGATCCACTGGTGATGGTCGACGCCTGTCGAGTGCCCAGGCAGGTCCACCACGGGGAGTGCTTCGGCCGAGGCAACGGCCTGGATCGGAGAAGCGACGCCGAGGATCCCAGCGGTGAGCCCGCTAGCAACCATGGCGGCAAGTCCGAACTTCTTCATCTTCATCTCTTCTTTTCTGCCCTCTGTAGTTGTGCGAACGGGTCCGGCGGTAGAGCCTTCCTGCCGTACCAATTGGTTAAACACACAGCTCAGAGGTTTAATTCCGATGGCAGCAAATGGTTGCCGATTGGCAGCTGTTAAGGCTAGAAGCGCCAGCGAGGCGTCAAAACACCCAGTGATCCAAGCGCCACCGCAGCCGCCGTTGTGGTGCGCAGCACACTTGGGCCGAGGCGGACGGCGGTTGCGCCCGCCCCCGTCAGCACGGCCAACTCGTCGTCGCCGATACCGCCCTCGGGACCGATGATCAACATCACCGACTCGGCACCGGCAAGGCGAGCGGCGCTGAGCGGCTCCGTCGCGGACTCGTGAAGCACCAGCACCACCGACGCGTCGGCGACCGATCTCACGGTGGCGGCCAGCTCCTTGGTGGACACCAGTGTCGTGACCGGCGGAACGTGGGGCCTGCGCGACTGCCTGGCGGCCGAACGTGCGACCGCCTGCCAACGCCGCAGCCCCTTCTGCACCTTCGCCGATCCGTCCCAGCGGGCCACGCAGCGGTCCGACTGCCAGGCCACGAACGCGTCCGCGCCCGCTTCGGTGGCGACTTCGATCGCCAACTCGGACCGATCGGACTTGGGCAACGCCTGAACGACGGTCACCTCGGGGCGCGGCGGCGCGACGATCCGCCTGCTGAGCACCCTGGCGGTCAAGCTCGCCTTGCCGACGTCCTCGACGACCACGTGCGCTACCGTCCCCGCGCCGTCACCCAGATCGAGTTCCTCGCCGACCCGGAGGCGCCGCACACTCGCGGCGTGAAAGCCCTCGTCACCGTCGACGACGGCGAGCTCACCGACGTCGGGCACCGCCTCGACGTAGAACAACGCGCGACTCATTGAGGGCGCGGCTCCGATCTACCGGCCGGTGAACGTCTCACGCAGCCGGCTGAACAGCCCGCCGCCGGCCGGAGCCGCGTGCGTCGACTTGACCTCAGCCACGTCACGGACGCGATGCTCCTTGAGCTTCTGCAGCAGTTCGGTGTCCTCGTGGTCGAGGCGGGACGGCACCACGACGTCGATGTGCGCGTGCAGATTGCCGCGGACACCTGAGCGCACGTTGGGCATGCCGTGGCCGCGCAGCGTGGTGACCGCTCCAGGCTGGGTACCTGCGCCGACGACGATGTCGGTGGGTCCGTCGAGGATCGCGTCGACCGTGACGTTGGTGCCGAGCGCCGCGTCGACCATCGGCACCGAGACGCTGAAGTGCAGGTCGTCGTTGTCGCGAATGAAGATGTCGTGCGGTTGCTCGTGAACCTCCACGTGCAGGTCACCGGCAGGCCCGCCGCCCGGACCGACCTCGCCCTGCGCGGCCAGACGCACTCGCATGCCTTCGCCGACGCCCGGCGGGATCTTGACGCTGATCTCCCGACGCGCCCGCACCCGACCGTCGCCTCCGCAGCGGTGGCACGGATCGGGGATGACCTCACCGACGCCTGCACAGACCGGGCACGGCCGCGAGGTCATCACCTGGCCGAGCAACGACCGCTGCACGGACTGGACTTCGCCATGGCCGTGACAGGTGTCGCAGGTGACCGGCTTCGAATCGCCGTGGGTGCCCTTGCCCAGGCACACGTCACAGAGGATCGCGGTGTCGACGGTGACGTGTTTGGTGACACCCGTCGCGCACTCGGCGAGATCGAGGCGCATGCGCAGCAGCGAATCCGAACCGGGGCGCACCCGACCGACCGGACCCCGGCTTCCGCCGCTGCCCCCGAAGAACGCCTCGAACACGTCGCCGAGTCCGCCGAACCCACCACCGAAGCCGCCACCGAAGCCGTTCGCGGCCCCCGCACCCTCCATCGGATCGCCACCGAGGTCGACGATTCGGCGCTTCTCGGGATCGCTCAGCACCTCGTACGCGACGCTGATCTCCCTGAACTGGGCCTGCGCCGCTTCGTCGGGGTTGACGTCGGGATGCAGTTCGCGCGCGAGCTTGCGGTACGCGCGCTTGATCTCCGAGTCGCCAGCGCCCTTGCTCACACCGAGCAGGCCGTAATAATCGCGTGCCACGCCAAACCCTTCTCATGCCCTTCAAGCCGCATCTGCGGTTCGTGCCAGCGCCTCTAGCG
>NZ_JBOGDD010000764.1:0-8142 GCF_050701675.1 Mycobacterium sp.
CGTGCCAACGGCTTTCGGTACGGTTCGCGCCTACCGGTTCGACGGACCTGCCGATCGCCCGCCGGTGGTACTGCTGCCCGGGCGCAACGCATCCACCCCGATGTGGCGGTCGAACCTGCCTGCGATCGTGAAGACGCGCACAGCCTACTGCGTGGATCTGCTTGGGGAGGCCGGCCTTTCGGTGCAGACGCGACCCGTCACTGGTCCCCAGGATCAGGCGCAGTGGCTGGACGAGGCGCTGGCCGGGCTCGACCTGACCGGCGTGCACCTGATGGGCGTGTCGATCGGCGGCTGGACTGCGACCAACCTCGCCGTGCACCGACCGGCCCGCATTGCGTCGGCCACGCTGTTGGACCCCGTCTTTACGTTCGCGCCCATCCCGCTGGCGACGATCCTGATCTCCGGGGCGATGTTCAGTCCGGGACTGCCGGACGCGTTGCGGCGCAGAATCCTTCGCTGGATCGGCGGAGGTGCGCCCGCGGACGACTCCGTGCCAGAGGCGGCGTTGATCTCTGCCTCCAGCACCGACTTCGTGTTGCGCCAGCCCATGCCGAAGCGATTCACCGATGAGCAATTGCGCTCGTTGGACCTGCCGGTGCTGGCGTTCATCGCGGGCCGCAGCGTGATGCTCGACGCCGACCGCGCGGCCGCCCGAGCGCGAAACCTGTTGCCGCGGGGTCAGGTCGAGCTCTGGAGCCAAGCCTCACACGCGATCAACGGCGAGTATCCAACCGAGATCGCCCAGCGGGCCGCCACGTTCTGGGACGGGGTGGACGGTGAACGGTGAGGATTCAACCCGCGTGCTCGGCGAGGAAGGGCCTGATCAGCGCTACGACCGCGCCCAGGCGGCTCTCCAGGAGGAAGTGTCCACCGTCGATCAGATTGACGTCGGCATCGGGGAGGTCGCGGCCGAACGCCAAGGCGCCTGCGGGCCCGAAGATCTGGTCGTTGCGGCCCCACACTGCCAGCAGCGGTACCTGCGAGGTGCGGAAGTACTCGTGCACCAGGGGATAGAGCTCGACGTTGGTGATGTAGTCGGCGAAGAGCTCGAGCTGAACCGCGATGGCCTCCTCGCTGTCCGCGACGGCGGCGTGTGCATTGACCCAGGCGTCCGGATCGACCACCGTCGGGTCCGAAACCCCATGGGTGTACTGCCATTTCAAACCGTCGATGCTGATGAGGTCACGCAACGCCTTGGCGTTGGCCTCTGAGCGATCGCGCCCGTAGGCGAACAGCGGTTCCATCGCATCGCCGACGAAACCCTCGACGTATGCGTTGCCGTTCTGTGTGACGATCGCGGTGATGCGGTCCGGGTGCCGCAGGGCCAGGCGCCAGCCGACGGGTGCGCCATAGTCCTGGACGTACATCGCGTAGCGCGTCAATCCCAGATGATCGAGCAGTGCGTCGACGTGGTCGGCGAGCGAGTCGAAGGTGTAGTCGAACTCGTCGACGCCCGGTCGCGCGGAGTGCCCGAAGCCCGGGTAGTCCGGGGCGATGACGTGGTAGCGATCGGCCAGCGCGGGGATCAGGTGGCGGTACATGTGCGAGCTGGCCGGCGTGCCGTGCAGCAGGACGATCGCCGGCGCGTCGGACGGTCCGGCCTCGCGGTAGAAGATCCGACGGCCGGCGATCTCGGCGTAGCGGTGATGTGTCGTCATGTCTAACCCCTTTGGGATGTTTTAGCGGTTATGCAGAGTGAACATCACCGTGCCTAACCTGTCAAGTGCGCTATGGTGGTTAGCATGAGTGCGGACTGGTCGGAGTTGCTCCTCGATCTGTTGAACACCACGCCCGTCGTCGATGGCGTGGCGACCGACGTGCTGGATGACGGTTGGCTGTCGACGCACGGCGCCGGGGAAGACCTCGACGCCATCCGAGGGGTCCGCGACGACCTGCAGCGTGTGGTCCGTGGTGACGTCGACGCCGAGGTGCTCAACCGCTACCTCGCTGACGTGCGCCAGGTGCCCAGGATCCACGACGGCGGACTGGACTGGGCGCTCGAGGCGTCGACCGATTGGCGAGCGCGCGTGGTGCTGGCGTGGGGCGAGGTGCAGAGCGATGCTCCCGGGCGGTTGCGTGCCTGCGCGAACGACGAGTGCCACCTCTTCCTGCTGGACCGAAGTCGGGGCGGTACCGGCCGGTGGTGCTCGATGAGCGGCTGCGGCAACCGGATGAAGGCGCGCCGTCACTACGGCCGGACGGCGGGGAAGTCGGGGGACTGACCGACGTCGAGAAGCGATATCGCCGGCGATATCACGTTTCGGAGCGGGTCGATGCCCGGAATGAGCCGGGCGATCGGGTGGAAGACGTAACGTAGGTTCCGTGCGGCACTACTACTCCGCGGACACGATCCGTGCGGCGGAGGCGCCGCTGTTGGCCGCCCTGCCCGATGGCGCGCTGATGCGCAGGGCCGCCTTCGGCCTGGCGGGTGCGATCGCCCGCGAATTGCAGTCACGCACGGGCGCCGTCGCAGGACGTCGGATCTGCGCGGTCATCGGCTCTGGGGACAACGGCGGCGATGCACTCTGGGCCGCCACGTTGCTGCGGCGGCGAGGGGTGTCGGCGTCCGCCGTCGTGCTCAACCGGGAGCGGGTGCACGGGGTTGCGCTCGCCGCGTTCACCCGCTCGGGCGGCCGACTCGTCCAAAGCGTGCCGCAGGCAACCGATCTGGTCATCGACGGAGTCGTCGGCATCTCGGCGAGTGGCCCGCTCCGTCCTGCTGCCGCCGAGGTGTTCGCCACCGTCGACGCCGCGGGTATCCCGGTCGTGGCGGTCGACGTGCCGAGCGGGCTCGACGTGACGACCGGCGCCGCGGACGGGCCGCACGTGAGCGCCGCGCTGACCGTCACGTTCGGGGGACGCAAACCCGTTCACGCACTTGGCGATTGCGGACGCGTCGAGTTGATCGACATCGGCCTCGACCTACCCGACGGCGACGTGGTGAGCGTGGAGGCGGCCGACGTGGCCGCCCGCTGGCCCGTTCCTGGACCGAAGGACGACAAGTACAGCCAAGGTGTCACCGGGGTGCTCGCAGGCTCCGCCACCTATCCGGGTGCGGCCGTCCTGTGCACGGGTGCGGCCGTGGCTGCCACGTCGGGCATGGTGCGCTACGCAGGAACCGCGGCAGGCGAGGTGGTTTCGCACCGGCCGGAGGTCATCGCAACTCCATCGATCAACGCCGCGGGCCGCGTTCAGGCCTGGGTGGTCGGGCCGGGGATCGGCACGGACGAGGCGGGTGCGACGGCACTCTGGTTCGCGCTCGACACCGACCTGCCCGTGCTCGTCGACGCCGACGCGCTGACCATTCTCGCCGCGCACCCCGACGTCGTTTCCAACCGGACAGCCCCAACGGTGCTCACCCCACACGCCGGCGAGTTCGCGCGGCTCGCCGGTCATCCGCCAGGCGACGACCGGGTCACTGCCGCCCGCAAGCTCGCCGACGCCTACGGTGCCACGGTCCTACTGAAGGGCAACGTCACCGTCATCGCCGAACCCGGTTCGGCGCAGGCGTACCTCAACCCGGCCGGTCAGTCCTGGGCGTCGACGGCGGGATCGGGTGACGTCCTTTCGGGGATCATCGGTTCACTGCTGGCCGCCGGACTACCGCCCGGCGAGGCCGCCGCGATGGGCGCGTTCGTCCACGCCCGCGCCGCGGGACTCTCCGCCGCCGATCCTGGACCGCGGTCGGCGCCAACGTCGGCGTCGCGAATCCTCGCTCACATCCGTTCGGCGATCGCCGATCTCTAGAAGGGACACCACATGTCATCGAGGTACAACCCGGGACAGTCCATCGCACCGGCGTACACGGGGCGGCTGGGCACCACGGCCGTTCCGTCGCTGCGGATGCCCGACGAGTCGATGGACCCGCAGTCCGCCTACCGCTTCATCCACGACGAACTGATGCTCGACGGAAGTTCGCGGCTCAACCTCGCCACCTTCGTCACCACGTGGATGGATCCCGAGGCCGAGAAGCTCATGGCCGAGACGTTCGACAAGAACATGATCGACAAGGACGAGTACCCGGCGACTGCCGCGATCGAGTCGCGCTGTGTGTCGATGGTCGCTGATCTCTTCCACGCCGAGAACCTGCGCGACGACGACCCCGCCAGCGCGATCGGAGCATCGACGGTGGGCTCCAGCGAGGCCGTGATGCTGGCCGGGCTGGCGATGAGCTGGCGATGGCGGGAGAAGGTCGGAAAGGACTGGCGCAAGCGCACTCCCAAGCTCGTACTCGGTTCCAACGTCCAGGTGGTCTGGGAGAAGTTCTGCCGCTACTTCGACGTCGAACCCGTCTACCTCCCCGTGGAGGAGGGCCGCTACGTCATCACGCCCGAGCAGGTGCTCGACGCCGTTGACGAGGACACCATCGGCGTCGTCGCGATCCTCGGCACCACCTACACCGGCGAGCTCGAACCCATCGCCGAGATCTGCGCGGCGCTCGACAAGCTGGCCGCCGGCGGCGGAGTCGACGTCCCGGTCCACGTCGACGCGGCGAGCGGTGGCTTCGTCGTACCCTTCCTGCACCCCGACGTCATCTGGGACTTCCGGCTACCGCGCGTGGTGTCGATCAACGTCAGCGGCCACAAGTACGGCCTGACCTACCCCGGCATCGGCTTCGTGGTGTGGCGTAGCGCGGAATACCTGCCGGAGGAGCTGGTGTTCCGGGTCAACTACCTCGGCGGTGACATGCCGACGTTCACGCTGAACTTCTCCAAGGGCGGCAACCAGGTCGTCGGTCAGTACTACAACTTCCTTCGGCTGGGGCGCGCGGGCTACGGACAGGTGATGTCGTGCCTGTCGGAGACCGCCCGCTGGCTCGGTGACGAACTCCGGGACAGCGAGCACTTCGAGCTGATCTCCGACGGATCGGCGATCCCGGTGGTCAGCTTCAAGCTGGCAGGCAACCGCGGGTACACCGAATTCGACGTCTCGCACTCGCTGCGCGCCTACGGCTGGCAGGTGCCCGCCTACACGATGCCCGACAATGCGACGAACGTCTCGGTGCTGCGGGTCGTGGTCCGCGAGGGGTTCTCCACCGACCTCGCCAGGGCACTGAAGGACGACGTCATCACCGTCCTGAAGACCCTCGACGAGCTCAAGCCGAACGGGCACTTCGACCGGTTGCAGCCCTTCGCGCACTAGGCCCGCCGACCCGGTTCGGCGCCCTCTGGGACAATCGACGACGGTGACATGACCATGCACACGACCGAGCCAACGACATCGACCGCCGCCGCGAAGGCAGTGGTCGATCTCGGCGCCATCGAGCACAACGTTCGGCTGCTGCGCGAGCACGCCGGATCGGCCGAGGTAATGGCGATCGTGAAGGCCGACGGCTACGGGCACGGAGCGGCTCAGGTGGGTCGGGCCGCTCTTGCTGCGGGCGCCGCCGAACTCGGCGTCGCGACCATCGACGAGGCACTGGCGTTGCGTCGTGACGGCGTGACCGCCCCCGTGCTGTGCTGGCTGCACGCACCTGGCACCGACTTCGCACCCGCCCTGGAGGCCGACGTCCAACTCGGGGTGTCCGCGACGCGCCAGTTGACCGAGGTGCTCGACGCGGCGGAACGTACCGGCCGCACGGCCGCCGTCACCGTGAAGGTGAACACCGGGCTGAACCGCAACGGGGTCGACGCCGCCGAGTTCCCCGACATGCTCGAGGTGCTGCGCCGCGCGGCGTCCGACGGCGCGCTCCGACTGCGGGGCATCATGTCGCATCTGGCATGCGGTGACGATCCGGCCAGTCCCGTCAACGACCGCCAGGCGCAACGGTTCTCGGAGATGCGCGCGCAGGCCCGCGCCGCGGGAGTCGAGTTCGAGATCGCGCACCTGTCCAACTCCCCGGCAGTGATGACGCGGCCCGACCTCGCGTTCGACATGGTCCGGCCCGGCATCGCGGTATACGGGCAGACGCCGATCCCCACCAGGGGCGACATGGGGTTGCGGCCCGCCATGACACTGAAGTGCCCGATCGCGCTGGTCCGCTCGCTGAAGGCGGGTGAGGGCGTCTCCTACGGTCACACCTGGGTGGCCGAGCGGGACACCACGGTCGCACTCGTTCCGATCGGCTACGCCGACGGTGTGTTCCGCGGTCTCAGCGGCCGAATGGACGTCCTGATCAACGGGCGGCGTTCGCGTCAGGTCGGCCGCATCTGCATGGACCAATTCGTGGTCGATCTGGGACCGGAGGCCGTCGACGTCGGCGAGGGCGACGACGCGATCCTCTTCGGTCCCGGTGACGACGGCGAGCCCACCGCACTCGACTGGGCGGATTTGCTCGGCACCATCAACTACGAGGTCGTCACCAGCCCGCGCGGTCGGGTATCCCGGCAGTACGTCGAGGCGACGGGCGGAAGCCGTTGAGCGACGACGAGAATGACGCCCCGCATCACCGCAAGCGGACGGGGCGCTGGTTGGCTGGGGCCGCGGGACTGTCCGCCGTCGGCGGGCTCGCGGGTACCACCGTCGCGCGCTCACTGACGCGACGCGTCACCGACGACGATCCCTACCTCGTCGAGGACTTCGAACTCCTCGACGCCGACCGCGGCTGTGTGGTGACAACGCCCGACGGCGTTCCGCTCGCGGTCAAGGAGGTGGGCCCCGAGGATGCGCCGCTGACGGTGGTCTTCGCTCACGGTTTCTGTCTTCGCATGGGCGCCTTCTACTTTCAGCGGGCGAGGCTGACCGAGCAGTGGGGGCCTCAGGTCCGCATGGTGTTCTACGACCAGCGGGGGCACGGTCAATCCGGCGATGCGCCGCCGGAGACGTTCACGGTTCCCCAGTTGGGCCAGGACCTCGAGGCCGTCCTCGCGGTGATGGCGCCGCGTGGCCCGGTGGTGCTCGTCGGACACTCGATGGGCGGCATGACGGTGCTGGCCCACGCCCGCCAGTATCCGCAGCGGTATCCCACCCGGATCGTCGGCGTTGCTTTGATATCCTCTGCGGCCGAAGGAGTTTCGCGCTCTCCGCTGGGTGAGGTGCTGAAGAATCCGGTGCTCGAGGCGGCCCGTTTGGCGGTGCGGTACGCGCCGAAGACGGTCCACCGCACCCGTGGCGCCGCCAGTGCGGTGATCGGACCGGTGCTGCGTGCCGCGTCCTACGGCGACGAGAAGGTCAGCCGCAGCGTGGTGGCGTTCTCCGAGAGGATGATGCACGACACGCCGATGGCGACCCTCGTCGGGTTCCTGCACGCGCTGGAGGTACACGATGAGACCGAGGCACTCGTCGTGCTCGCCAAGGTGCCGACCCTGATCGTCTGCGGCGACCACGACCTGCTCACGCCCAAGGAGTACTCCGAGGCGATGGCGGCGGCGCTGCCGAAGTCGGAGCTCGTCATCATCGGCGGCGCTGGACATCTCGTCCAGCTCGAGCAACCCGAGATCGTCGACGACGCGCTGGTGCGCCTCGTCGAGCGCGCCACACCCTCCAAACT
This sequence comes from Mycobacterium sp., assembly GCF_050701675.1. Classification (GTDB taxonomy): domain Bacteria; phylum Actinomycetota; class Actinomycetes; order Mycobacteriales; family Mycobacteriaceae; genus Mycobacterium. The sequence continues at coordinate 7,430 of NZ_JBOGDD010000764.1, forward strand.
CGTCGCGATCACGCGCCGACTGAGGGAACGGGCCCGCAACCGTGGTTGAGGTGCTCGAGGGGACGGCCGAACTGCCGACCGCGGACGACACCTTCGCGCTCGGCGCCCGGCTGGGGGCAGACCTGGCGGCCGGCGACGTCGTCGTGCTGTCGGGACCGCTGGGAGCGGGAAAGACGGTGCTGGCCAAGGGGATCGCGCACGCCATGGGCGTCGCGGGGGCGGTCACCTCGCCGACGTTCGTGCTGGCCCGCGTACACCCCGCCCTTCGGGTCGGCAACCCGGCCATGGTGCACGTGGACGTCTACCGGCTGCTCGACCACGCGGGCGCCGACCTGCTCGCCGAATTGGACTCACTGGACCTGGACACCGATCTCGACGACGCCGTCGTGGTCGTGGAATGGGGAGAGGGGCTCGCGGAGCGACTCTCCGATCACCACCTCGACATCAAGCTCGAGCGCGGCCGCGATACCGACGTCCGGGCCGCGACGTGGCGGTGGTATCGGTGAGCATCGTCCTCGCCATCGACACCGCCACCCCGGCCGTCACCGCCGGGGTGCTCAGCCGCGGCCCGTCGGGAGTCGAGGTCCTCGCCGAGCGCGTGACCGTCGACCCTCGCGCCCACGCGGAGCAGCTCACCCCGAACGTGGTGGGCGCCCTGTCCGACGCCGGCCTCGGCATGGCCGACCTGGAAGCCGTCGTGATCGGCTGCGGCC
>NZ_JBOGDD010000765.1:0-5487 GCF_050701675.1 Mycobacterium sp.
GCCGTCAACATTGCCGACCCGGACAACGTCAACCGCTATTACGCCGTGCGTGGGCGCGTCGTCTCGATGTCGAGCGACGGCGCCGCTGAAAGCATCGACGAGATCTCGCAGAAGTACCTCGGCATGCCCTATCCGAACTTCACGGGCAAGCCGGAGACGCGGGTGCTGATCACCATCGAGGCCGACTCGGTGCTGGAGCCGGCCCGGGATTGATCAGCCGTCGTCCTCAGCCGTGGCCGATCCGCAGGAGGTCGGCCACACTGGCGAGCTTCACCCGGGGTCTGCCGTGCGGCTGGCCTGCCGACCGTTCGTGGTCGTCGATCAACTTCCAGTGGTCGTCGGTGACCAGCTTCGGCTGCCGTGACAACAACCACTCGACCGCGTCCTCGGTGTGTTCGGAGCCCGGTCCGTCCACCTCACTCAGATCGGCCAGCAGGGTGTTGACGGTTTCCTGCGAGTCCTTCTTGTTGCTGCCGATGACGCCCGAGGGCCCGCGTTTGATCCAGCCGACGACGTAGGAGTTGCGGCTGCCTTCGATGCGGCCCGAGGTGTGCGGAATGGTTCCCGACCGCTCGTCGAAGGGCAGGCCCGGCGTTGGCACGCCCCGGTACCCGACGGCGCGGACGACGAGTTGCGCGGGGAGTTCCTCGCGCGCCCCGGTGTCCTTGGCCACCAGCCGTTCGCCGTCGTTCACCAGCTCGTTGTGACCGAGCACGATCGAGGAAACCCGACCGTCGCCCTTGATCTCGATGGGCGAGGTGTGGAACCGGAAGACGATGCGGCGCTTGGCCCCTCGCGGACCGCGTTCGGCGTACCCGCGCAGCGCCTTGACGTTCTGCTTGACGGTCTTGCCCGCCGCCTCGAGGTCCTCGTCGGTGATGTCCGCGAAGTCGGCCGGATCGACGATCACGTCGACGTCGGCCATCGCCTCCAGGTCGCCGAGTTCACGCAACTCCAGCGTGGTGAACGTCGCCTGAAGGGGACCGCGGCGACCGATGACCACGACTTCCTCGACGGCCCTGGCGTGCAGCGATTCCAGGGCATGGTCGGCGATGTCGGTGTTGGCCAGGAGGTCTGGATCGCTGACGAGGATGCGTGCCACGTCGAGCGCCACGTTGCCGTTGCCAATGACCACGGCGCGATGGCTCGACAGGTCCGGCGTCATCTCCCCGAAGTGCGGATGGGCGTTGTACCAGCCGACGAAGTCCACGGCAGCGACGCTGCCCGGCAACTCCTCGCCGGGGATGCCGAGCGGTCGGTCCGATTGGGCGCCAACGGCGTAGATCACCGCGTCGTAGCGTTCGGCCAGTTCCGCCGGATGCACGTGTTCACCGACGCGGATGTTGCCGAAGAAGCGGAAGCGAGGGTCGTTCCCGGTCTTCTCGAACTGGGCGCTGATGGTCTTGATCTTCGGATGATCGGGCGCGACGCCGGAGCGCACCAGACCCCACGGGGTCGGCAGCATCTCCAACATGTCGACGCGCACGTCTCTGGGTTCGTCGGAGCCGACCGTGGAGTCCGCGAACTTCAGTAGCGATGCGGCGGCGAAGTAGCCGGACGGGCCGGAACCGACGATCGCCACGCTGTATGGGCGCATGCACAGGCCTTCCAAGAGGAAGCAGAAGCTGCCCGGCGAAGCGCAAGGGGCTGTCGCGACATCACCGGGCGGTTACCAAGCCGATGCTAGTCCCGCCCAACGGTCGGTAACCTGATGTCCCGTGGATCCCGACAGACAAGAAGACATCGCTGCGCTCGACACCACTTTGACGACGGTGGAGCGGGTGCTCGATGTCGAAGCCCTGAAGGATCGCATCAAGAACCTGGAAGAGGCGGCGTCGGATCCGAAGCTCTGGGACGACCAGACCCGGGCCCAACAGGTAACCAGCGAGCTGTCGCACACCCAGAGCGAGCTGCGTCGCGTCGAGGAGTTGCGGCAACGGCTCGACGACCTGCCCGTGATGTACGAGCTCGCGGCGGAGGAAGAGGGCGCCAGCAGCGCCGAGGCTCTGGCCGATGCCGACACCGAGCTAAGCAAGCTGCGCGGGGACATCGAGGCGATGGAGGTGCGCACCCTTCTCTCCGGTGAGTACGACGAACGCGAGGCCGTCGTGACCATCCGGTCCGGTGCGGGTGGGGTGGACGCGGCCGACTGGGCGGAGATGCTCATGCGGATGTACATCCGCTGGGCGGAGAAGCACGACTACGGCGTCGAGGTGTTCGACACGTCCTACGCCGAAGAAGCGGGCATCAAGAGTGCGACGTTCGCGGTGCACGCCCCGTACGCCTACGGGACGCTGTCGGTCGAGCAGGGCACCCACCGGCTGGTGCGGATCAGCCCGTTCGACAACCAGAGCAGACGCCAGACCTCCTTTGCCGACGTCGAGGTGCTGCCGGTCGTGGACACCGCCGACCACATCGAGATTCCGGACGGTGACGTGCGAGTCGACGTCTATCGCTCCAGCGGTCCCGGCGGGCAGTCGGTCAACACCACCGACTCGGCGGTTCGACTGACGCACATCCCCACCGGTATCGTCGTGACTTGCCAAAACGAGAAGTCGCAGTTGCAGAACAAGGTTTCGGCGATGCGGGTGCTTCAGGCGAAGCTGCTGGAGCGCAAGCGTTTGGAAGAACGTGCTGAGATGGACGCCCTCAAGGGTGACGGCGGCAGTTCGTGGGGCAACCAGATGCGCTCCTATGTGCTGCACCCGTACCAGATGGTCAAGGACCTGCGGAACGACTACGAAGTCGGCAATCCGACGGCAGTACTCGACGGCGACATAGACGGATTCCTGGAGGCGGGGATCCGTTGGCGCAATAGGAAAGATGACGACTAACACGACGTACTTGGCCTTCTCGGTGACGCAACGCTGGCACGACTTCTGGCGGGGCGGAATCGGCGAGTGGATCATCACGCGGGGGCTGAAGATCACCCTGCTGGTCATCTTCGCGGTGCTGGCCGCCCGGTTCATCAGCTGGGCCGCGCAGAAGATCACCCGTCGCATCGATGCGGACTTCCAGGAAACCGATCAGCTGGTGCGTACGGAGAGCGCCAAGCACCGGCAGGCGGTCGCGTCGGTGATCTCCTGGGTGTCGATCGCGGTGCTCTTCATCGTCGTCGCGGTGGACATCACCGACGTGCTGGCCATTCCGGTCGGATCGCTGGTCGCGCCCGCCGCCGTGCTTGGCGCGGCGCTGGGCTTCGGTGCGCAGCGCGTGGTTCAGGACCTGCTCTCGGGTTTCTTCATCATCACCGAGAAGCAGTACGGCTTCGGTGACCTGGTTGCTCTCACCGTCGCGGGCATCGCCGCCCCTGCCGAGGGCACCGTGGAAGACGTCACCCTGCGCATCACCAGGCTGCGGTCCACCGAGGGGGAGGTGTTCACCATCCCCAACGGCCAGATCGTCAAGACGATGAACCTGTCCAAGGACTGGGCCAGGGCGGTGATCGACATCCCGGTGCCGACCAGCGCCGACTTGACCCGGGTCGACGATCTCCTCCACAAGGTCAGCGACAAGTCAATGCAGGACGACAGTCTGCGAAAGCTGCTGCTGGACGCGCCGCAGGTGATGGGCGTGGAGAGCATCGAACTCGACACCGTGACCCTGCGCATGGTCGCGCGGACACTGCCTGGCAAGCAGTTCGAGGTAGGCCGCCGGCTCCGCCTGCTGGTGATCGCCACGCTGATCCGGGCCGGAATCAACACCTCAGGTGATACCGGTCCCGTGGTGAACACGATCCCGAGTGCGGCCTCCGCCAAGCCGCCTGCGGAACAGCAGAACGCGGAGGACCGGCCATGAGTTTCTGGAACTGGGTCACCCGCAAGCGCACCGACCACGGATGGCCGGGTTACATCATCAACGGGCGGATTCGCACCTCGACGGCCGGTCTGATCGTGGCGTTCTTCGTGATCGCGTGGCTGCACAACGCCTACAAGCCGCCCGCGCCGACGCCCACAACGCCGGAGACTGCCCAGGTCGTGCCGCCGGGCTTCATGCCAGATCCCGAATACACCTGGGTGCCTCGCACGAACGTGGAGACGCGGCCGAGAACCACCACGTCCACGACCACCCCGACGACCACCCCGACGACCACCACGACGGAGACGACGCCGACCGAGCCGACTGAGGAGACCACCAGTCCCACGGACACGACGAGTGCGACGACATCCGACACCGCGCCGCCGAACGTCATCGATCCGGACGGTGCAGGGCCACTGCCGCCGATTACGTTGCCACCGGGCCTGCCCGTGCCGAACCGGTCGGGCACGACGACGACCACGACGGTCCTTCCTGGGGAGTTACCAGCACCGACGGCGCTGCCGCAGCCCGGATAGTCCGGAGCACTGTCTGCGTCCCGCTACACTGGCGAGCCGTGATGATCACCCTCGACCACGTGAGCAAGCAGTACAAATCCTCGGCACGGCCAGCTCTGGACAACGTCTCGCTCAAGATCGACAAAGGTGAGTTCGTCTTCCTGATTGGACCGTCCGGTTCGGGCAAGTCGACGTTCATGCGATTGCTTCTCGCGGAGGACACTCCGACGCACGGTGACATCCAGGTGTCGAAGTTTCACGTGAACAAGCTGCCGAGCCGTCACATCCCCGGTCTCCGGCAGGTGCTCGGGTGCGTGTTCCAGGACTTCCGCCTGCTGCAGCAGAAGACGGTCTTCGAGAACGTCGCGTTCGCGCTCGAGGTCATCGGCAAGCGCGCCGACGTCATCAACCGAGTGGTACCCGACGTCCTGGAGATGGTGGGCCTGTCGGGCAAGGCCAACCGGCTGCCCACCGAGCTCTCCGGCGGTGAGCAGCAGCGCGTCGCCATCGCCCGCGCCTTCGTGAACCGACCGCTGGTGCTGTTGGCCGACGAACCGACCGGAAACCTGGATCCGGAAACCAGCAAGGACATCATGGATCTGCTCGAGCGGATCAATCGCACCGGAACGACGGTGCTGATGGCCACTCACGACCACCACATCGTCGACTCGATGCGCCAACGCGTGATCGAACTCGAGCTCGGCCGCCTGATCCGCGACGAGCAGCGCGGTGTCTACGGAATGGACCGCTAAGTGCGCTTCGGCTTTCTCGTCAACGAGGTCCTCACCGGACTTCGTCGCAACGTCACGATGACGGTCGCCATGATCTTGACGACCGCCATCTCGATCGGGCTGTTCGGTGGTGGTCTGCTGGTCGTCCGCCTCGCCGACAGTTCGCGCAACATCTATCTGGACCGCGTCGAGAGCCAGGTGTTCCTGACCAACGACATCTCGGCCAACGATCCGACCTGCGACGCGGGCCCGTGCAAGGCGCTGCGCAAGCAGATCGAGGACCGCGACGACGTCAAGTCGGTTCGGTTCCTCAACCAGCAGGACGCCTACGACGACGCAATCAAGAAGTTCCCGCAATACAAAGACGTTGCGGGCAAGGATGCGTTTCCTGCATCATTCGTCGTGAAGCTCGACAATCCCGAGCAGCACACGGACTTCGACGA
>NZ_JBOGDD010000766.1:0-2164 GCF_050701675.1 Mycobacterium sp.
GGCATCGACGGAGCGGCTCGGCGTCGGCGTGGGATTGGTGCCTGCACCGCTGCGCAACGTGGCCGCGACCGCCATGGAGTTCGCCACCCTGGACGCAATGTTCCCAGGCCGGACCCGGATCGCCGTCGGCCACGGGGTGCAGAGTTGGATGGGGCAGGCGGGAGCGGCGGTCGCGTCGCCGTTGACGCTGCTGCGCGAGTACACGACCGCTCTCCAGGCACTGCTCTCGGGACGCACCGTCAGCGTCGAAGGGCGCTACGTCCGGTTGTCCGACGTTCGGTTGGCGTTCCCGCCCGCGCGTCGGCCACCGGTTCTGATCGGAGGCACGGGACCGAAGACGCTGCGACTGGCCGGCGAGATCGCCGACGGAGTGGTGCTCGACAGCGCGTATTCGACGCGCACGGTCCGCGAGGCATTGGGACACGTGGCGACAGGGCGGGCCGACGCCGACGGACGCCCCTTCAGCACCGCGCTCTTCCTGGCGTGCGTGCCATCCGACGACGCTGCGCGGACGCTCGTCGAGGAGGCCGTCCGCCTCGACGTACCCCGGGGCGACGTGTTCGGCGTCGGCGGCACCGCCGCGCAGATCGCTGCCGGGCTCGACGCCTACCGCGACGCGGGGGTGGACACCATTGCGCTGCAGCCGCTCGGCCCACTCGAGGGCATGGACGAGTTCATCGCCGCGGCGGGCGCGGTCAAGTCCGCCGGGTAGCCGTGTGTCCCAGAACACCCCGTATGCAGCTGAATTAGTGGAATGAATCGTTTCAATCGCCCGTTGAACACCACAGACCGGCACGAAGATTCAACGCCGGAAGAGCGTCCGAATCGCGGCACGAAGGCCCGGTTCGAACACGTTCGATGTGAAGGGATGAAACATCATGAAGAAGCTCGGATTAGCCACCATCGTCGCCAGCGGTCTCACTGCCGCAGTCCTCGGATTCGCAGGACCCGCACAGGCAGACATCGACCACCACGCGTTCATCAACGACATCACGCAGCCCGTCTACGTCCCGCACGTGGACACCACGGTGCATCAGAGCCGCTGACCGCGATCAAGACGAAGGGGACATCCGCACCGCGGGTGTCCCCTTCTTCTGTGTCTGGACCAGATCAGGGTCGGATGGCGTCGATCGCCCGGTAGATGCGCTGCTCACTGACCGGCCTCGCGGTGCCGAGCTGCTGGGCCCACAGGCTCACCCGGAACTCCTCGATCAGCCGCGAGACATCCCGAACGTCGTCGCCAGCCGCGCGCGATGGCGAAAGGGCCCCGACGTGTTCGTCGAGAGCGTCCTGCAGCACGTGCACGCGTAGCATCCGGTCACGGTCGGCGTTGAGGCCTTGCGGCAGCCGGTCGAGGCGTCTGCCGATTGCCGTGAGATAGCGGGCCAGGTCGAGCAGATTCGTGGCTCCGGTGGCTGTGACGAAGCCCTCGGGCAGCAGCGCGGCCAGCTGCGCGCGGATGTCGGCGATGGAATCCGCCTGTGCGCCAGGTGACTTCTCGGGCAGGGCGATCTGGACCTCGCGCAGTGCGGCGAGCACCCGCTCGACCCGGCTGACGACGTCACGGGTCGTCTGGGCCATGGTCCCGGCCACCCGATCGCGCAGTGCAGCGAAATCGGTACGGTTCCATGCTGGTTTCGGCGCGAGGGCGGCCACCGCGGCATCCGCACAGTCCTCGAGCAACGCGGCCAGGGAGCCGTCGGGATTGGCGCCGAGCACGAGTCGGGTTCGGGTATCCAGTTGCTTCTCGAGGGCTTTGGCGGGCGACGGTACCGCCAACCTCAGCAGGCGGCGGGTCCCCGGCCCCATCGCAGCGCCCTGTTCGGCAGGGGTGGCGAACACCCGCACGTCCACCGAGGTTCCCGCGTCGACCAACGCGGGATACCCGCGTACGGCGCGGCCACCACCCGTAGTCTCGACAGTGCGCGGCAATTCGTCGAGATCGCTTGGCCATCCGCGCAGTCCCGTCCGTTCGAGCGCCCCCGCGAAGGCCCCGGCGACCGCATCCCGAACCGGGGCGGCGAGCTTCTCCTGCAACGCGACGAGGTCCTTGCCGCGGGCCAGCACGCTGCCGTCGTCGGACTCGACGGCAAACGTGACGCGCAGATGGTCGGGCAGCTTGCCGAAGTCGAACGCATCGATCGGCACCAGCACTCCGGTGCGG
>NZ_JBOGDD010000767.1:0-3005 GCF_050701675.1 Mycobacterium sp.
CCTGTTCTCCGATGCGTCCAGTGCACAGCTGGACGGACTGCACGACGTGCCGGGACCGGACGGGCGGTCGGTGCAGCTGGGCGGCATCGCGCAAATCAACCGCGACAGCGTCGATGCGATCACCACCCGTCTGCCGTGGGTGCTCGGCGTCATCGCCATCATCACGTTCGGACTGCTCTTTCTGCTCACCGGCAGTGTGGTGTTGCCGCTGAAAGCCGTTGTCCTGAACGTATTGTCGTTGACGGCGGCGTTCGGCGCCCTGGTGTGGATCTTCCAGGATGGACATCTCAGCGCGTTCGGTACCACCTCGACGGGGACACTGGTCGCGAATCTGCCGGTGTTGTTGTTCTGCATCGCCTTCGGGCTCTCGATGGACTACGAGGTGTTCCTGGTCGCACGCATCCGGGAGTACTGGCTCAAGATCCGGGGGAGCAAGGGTGCCACACCGTCGGGTCCCCTGGCGATGAGAGCCGCCCGGGAAGACAATGACGAGAGCGTGGCGCTCGGCCTGGCTCGCACCGGTCGCGTCATCACCGCGGCGGCACTGGTGATGTCGATCTCGTTCGCGGCGCTGATCGCCGCCGAGGTGTCGTTCATGCGGATGTTCGGCGTCGGCTTGACGCTGGCCGTGCTGGTCGACGCTACGCTGGTGCGGATGGTTCTGGTGCCGGCGTTCATGCACGTCCTCGGTGGGTGGAACTGGTGGGCGCCCAAGCCGTTGGTCCGGCTGCATCGGCGGATCGGGATCAGTGAATCCGGCGCGGACGATGACACGGCCGAACCCGACCGCGCCATGGCCACGTTGAAGTGACTGTTAGGCCGCTCAAACGCCGACGTGCCGCGCGGGGCTCCGGTGAGCACCTGCGCGAGGAGATCCTCGACGCCGCGTCCCATCTGCTGATGAAGACCGGACACGCCAAGGAGGTGTCCATCCGTGCGGTCGCCCAACGCGTCGGGGTCACCCCGCCGTCGATCTATCTGCACTTCACCGACAAGGACGCGCTGCTGGATGCGGTGTGCGCCAGGTACTTCGAGCATCTCGACGAGGTCATGCAACAGGTGGCGCGCGATCAACCGTCGACCATCGACCGACTCCGTGCCCAGGGCCTGGCATACGTCCGCTTCGCCATGCAGAACCCCGAGCTGTACCGCATCGCCACGATGGGGGAGGGCAGGCCGGGCAGCGACGTCGACGTGACGCTGAACAGCTCGGCGTTCGTCCACATGCGCGCGTCCATCGAGTCGCTGATGGTCGACGGCGTCTACCCGCAGGGTGACGCCACCATGGCGGCGATGGAACTCTGGACGGTGGCGCACGGCGTGGCCGCACTGCTCATCTCGCGGCCGTACCTGCCGTTCGGCGACGTCGAGGAGTTCGCCGACCGGGTGTTGAGCTCGGCGTGCTGTGGTCAGATCGTGACCGGCATCATCGGGCTCGACGTTCCTCCGCAGGTGGCCGTCGCACGAATCAAGAAGGGACTTGCAGATGGCTGAGACCGGCACCGGCGGGCAGGAGCGAAGCGACCGGGGAATGGACGGCACCTTGGACAACCCGTTCTTCGCGCGGCTGTGGTCGAGGATGTCGACCCGCGAACCCGAGTCGGTCCTCAGACTGCGACGGGAGAACCTGGCCGGGTTGGCGGGTCGGGTGCTGGAGGTCGGTGTGGGCACCGGCACCAACTTCGCCTTCTACCCCGCGACGGTCACTGAGGTGGTGGCGATCGAGCCCGAACAACGGCTCGCGGTCCTCGCCCGCCGGGCCGCCGAGACGGCATCGGTGCCGGTCACCGTCAGCACCGATACCGTGGAGGACTACGCCGCGGGTGAGCCGTTCGACGCGGTGGTCTGCTCATTGGTGCTGTGTTCGGTCGGTGATCCCGATGGCGTTCTGCGGCAACTGTTCTCGATGCTGCGGCCGGGCGGCGAGCTCCGCTATCTCGAACACGTCGCAAGCACGGGGATGCGGGCTCCGATCCAGAAGCTGGCCGACGCGACCGTGTGGCCCCGACTGCTGGGCAACTGCCATACCCACCGCGACACCGAGCGCTCCATCGGCGACGCCGGCTTCCAGGTGCGCGACGCCCGGCGCGAGTGGGTGCTGCCTGCGTGGGTGCCGCTGCCCGTCTCGGAGACCGCGATCGGTCGGGCGGTCAGGCCGGCTTAGCCGAGAAGTGCGGGGAGGCGCTGTAGGAGGCCCGGCAATGCGGTGGCGGACCTCTCGCGCAGCGAAATGGTGGCGCTGCCCGACAGAGGAGTCTCCTCGGGATTGACCTCGATCACGGGGACGCCCTCGGCCAGCGCCAGCTCGGGCAGACCCGCGGCCGGGTAGACGATCGCGGACGTGCCGACCACGATGGCGACGTCGGCGGAGCTGACCGCCTGCACCGAACGGTCCCATGCCTCGGTCGGCAGTTGCTCGCCGAACCACACCACGTCGGGCCGGATCAGGCCGCCGCACCCACAGACCGGTGGCTCGACGGCCTCGACGGGCTTCGGCATATCGGGCAGCGCGCCGTGGTACGCGGACCCGCAACGGTCACATCGGAAGCTGAACAGGCTTCCGTGCAGGTGATGAACCCTGGTGCTGCCTGCGCGCTCGTGCAAGTCGTCGACGTTCTGGGTGACGACGTCCACTTCGGCGCCGTCCTGCCACGCCGCCACAGCGCGGTGGCCGTCGTTCGGCTCGACGGCCTTCATCATGTAGTGGCGCCACAGATACCAGGCCCAGACCTTCTCCGGGTGTCGTCGCCAGCCATCGGCGCTGGAGATCTCATACGGGTCGACCTTCGCCCAAAGACCCGTCTCGACGTCGCGGAACGTCGGCACACCGCTCTCCGCGGACATCCCCGCACCGCTGAGCACCGCCACTCGCACGCCACCAAACTAGCCGCCTTTTTGTGATACTGGGCGCGTGGCCGATTTGGGGGAGTGGGTTCGCGTCGACCCGGACGGCGCAAGGCCGTTGTTCGATCAGTTGCGCACTCAGATCATCGACGGTGTTCGGA
>NZ_JBOGDD010000768.1:0-2530 GCF_050701675.1 Mycobacterium sp.
GTCAGCGGTGTCGTCGACGGGCACGCCGTGCTCGTCGGGCGGCGCAGCTGGCTCACCGACGATTGGTCGCTCACCACCCCCACAGTCCTGCTCGATGCCGCCGAGGCAGCCGAGGCACTGGGCCACACCCCGGTGTGGGTGGCCTGGGACGGAGCGACGCGCGCGGTGATCGTCGTCTCGGACACCGTCAAGGACAGCTCGGCCGACGCGATCAGTCAGCTCCGCCAGCTCGGTCTGCGCCCCTTCCTGCTCACCGGTGACAACCGGCGCGCCGCCCACGCCGTTGCCGCCCAAGTCGGCATCGACGCCGCCGACGTCATCGCCGAAGTCCTGCCAGCCGACAAGGTCAACGTCGTCAAGGACCTGCAGGCCCGGGGGCACATCGTGGCGATGGTCGGCGACGGCGTCAACGACGCGGCCGCACTCGTGCAGGCCGATCTGGGTCTGGCCATGGGAACCGGCACCGACGTTGCGATCGAGGCGTCGGACCTGACGTTGGTCCGCGGCGATCTGCGCGCCGCCGCGGACGCGATCCGGTTGTCCCGGGCCACGCTGAAGACCATCAAGGGCAACCTCTTCTGGGCGTTCGCCTACAACGTCGCCGCCCTACCGCTCGCGGCGCTGGGACTGCTCAACCCGCTCATCGCCGGGGCCGCCATGGCGTTCAGTTCGGTCTTCGTGGTCAGCAACAGCCTGCGACTGCGCCGCTTCGCCACCACCGCCAACAACCAAACCCCGGCGCCCGCCACGGGTACCACGCCCCCGCGTACACCAGTCACAACCACCACCCGGTAGGTGCTCGCCGTTGACGCTGTCATGACCGAGCCGCCCTGGCAGGGATCGGCGCTCCTGCGTCCCGGCGTGCTGGCGTTCACCGGAACCATCGGCGTCACCGACCCCCACGCCCATCACGCCGTCCAGATCATGACCGCACCCACCGCGATGACCATCGTGGACGGCAACGGCGCCCACCACCGCGGCACCACGGTCATCGTGCCCGCCGACGCAGCGCACCGGATCGACACCGGTGCCGCACGGGGCGCCCTGGTGTTCCTAGATCCCGACTCCACCGCCGGCCGCGCAGCCCATTACCGCAGCGTCCACCACGGATGGACCAGCGGATCCGTCCTCAGCCACACCCGTGAGCCCACTCTGGGCGCCGTCGTGGCCGACCTGATCACCCAACTCGGCATCGCCGTCAAGCCAGACTTCCCCGCCGGCTACCTGCAACAGATCACGTACCCGTTCCCCACCGCCGGCGGATGCACATCCACCTCGGAAGCCAGCCCAGCGGTCATCAGGACTCGATGATGCGGGCCCTGATGAGCGGTTGAGAGAAACCTGAGGGGAAGGTCAACGCCGGACATCCACAGCCGCCCAACGAATTACACGGCTGTTGTTCTGTTACTAGTGTTAACAGTGGGGCTGATGTGATGTACGTTCCATGATATCCGCTGCTGCTACGTACTGAGTCGGTACGTAGAACCGCAACCCGGCGCACGAGTCGGCGGCGCTCATGTCCCCCAGGGGCTTGGCCACCTGCGAAGGAGAACTGAACTCGATGCCCTCCGAGTTTCGGACCACCAATCGTGGTCGACGTTTCGGCGCATCGCCGAAGGCGGACAGCGCAAGGCGCCGTCGCTCTTGCTTGACGCGTCTCTTCCTCATCGGGTGCACCGTGTCAACGATCGTTCTCGCCACGCCCGCTCACGCCGAACCCGTCAGCCCATGGGATCCGTTGCTGCCAAGCGTTCTCAGTGCGGGGGCCCCGGGTGACCCACTGGCGATAGCCAACGCCTCCTTACAAGCCAGCGCCAACGCGGCAAAAACCACCATGGACATGGGACGCAAATTCCTGAGCAGCCTGGGGCTGACGAGCCCGGCGAGCGACCCGGGGGCCAGCCTGAGCGGCAACCGGGTCTACGGCGCACAAGCCATCGAATACGTGATTCGCCGAGCCGGATCCCAGCGCGGGGTTCCCTATTCATGGGGCGGAGGCAGCCTCAACGGGCCGAGCCGCGGAATCGACTCCGGCGCAGGAACTGTCGGATTCGACTGCTCGGGCCTGACCCGCTACGCCTTCGCCGGCGTCGGCATTCTGCTTCCCCGCTACTCCGGCGCTCAATACGACGCCGGCCGAAAAATCCCCCCGTCGCAAGCCAAGCGCGGCGACCTCCTGTTCTGGGGCCCCTCCGGCGGCCAGCACGAAGCCCTCTACCTGGGCAACGGCCAGATGCTCGAGGCCCAACAAACCGGTGTGCCCGTAAAGGTCTCGCCCGTGCGCACCGGCGGAATGACCCCATACGTAACCCGGATCATCGAGAGCTAGCGTTCGGCGATACAGCATTACGAACAATCAGGGTTCGCGATAGGCGCGGCGGCGCCTCCCCAACGACAGACGACGCCAAAGCACTCAGCCGCAGGCTCTCGTTCGGTCGTGCCCGGCGAGCGCAGTTCTATGGTGTTTACGTTCTGGCGGCACGGCTGGACGCCCGCAATCTCAGAACTTGCGCGCTGAATAGGCTCAAGG
>NZ_JBOGDD010000769.1:0-3586 GCF_050701675.1 Mycobacterium sp.
GCAGATCATGCCGTCGGACGTGCGACCGTAGGTCTTGCGCTTGGCGATGGTGAAGTCGCCCGGCAACACAGTGCCGGGCAGCGCAACGACGACCACGTCATCGACGACGAAGTTGGTTGCACCGCAGACGATGTCACGCGGCACCTCCTCGCCGACGTCGACCTTGCATGCGCGGATCGGCTTCTTGAACTCAGTGAGCTCCTCGATCACGACGACCCGGCCGATGGTGAGCGGCCCGGACACCGGGCCGACGGGAATGATCTCCTCGACCTCGTGACCGATACCGATCAGCGCCTGTTCGAGATCCTCGGGTGAGACGTCCCAGCCCGGGGCACCAGCCTGCACGACCTCACGCAGCCAGCTGTAGGGAACGCGCATCAGGCGCCAACCCCGAACGGCAGCGAGAACCGGACGTCGCCCTCGACCATGTCGCGCATGTCGGGAATTCCATTGCGGAACTGCAGGGTTCGCTCCAAGCCCATGCCGAAGGCGAAGCCGGAATACTCATCGGGGTCGATGCCGCACGCGCGCAGCACGTTCGGATTGACCATGCCGCAACCACCCCATTCCACCCAGCCGGGGCCGCCCTTCTTGTTCTCGAACCAGACGTCGACCTCGGCCGACGGCTCGGTGAACGGGAAGAAGTGCGGACGCAGTCGGGTACGCCCCTGCGGCCCGAACTCGGCACGGGCGAAGGCGTCCAGCGTGCCGCGCAGGTTGGCCATGGTCAGGCCGCGGTCCACCGCCAGACCCTCCACTTGATGGAAGACCGGCGTATGGGTGGCGTCGAGTTCGTCGGTGCGGAAGGTGCGGCCGATCGACACGATGTACACCGGCAGCTCCCGTTCCAGAAGCGTGCGGATCTGCACCGGCGAGGTGTGGGTGCGCAACACCAGCCTCGATCCGTCAGGGCCGACGTGGAACGTGTCCTGCTCGCTGCGCGCCGGGTGATCTGGCGGGAAGTTCAGCGCGTCGAAGTTGAACTGCTCGGTCTCGACCTCGGGGCCCTCGGCCAGTTCCCAACCCATCGCGACGAACACGTCGGCGACGTGATCGGCGAGGATGGTGATGGGATGCCGGGCCCCGATCGGCTCGCGGGTCGACGGCAACGTCACGTCGATGCGCTCGGCGACGAGAGCGGCGGCATCGCGTTCGATGCGCAGGATCTCGATCCTGGCGTCGAACGCGCTCTGGACGGCCGTGCGGGCCTCGTTGACGCGACGGCCTGCATCGGCGCGGTCCGCCTTGGCAAGAGCGCCAAGGGCCTGACGGGCCAAGGCGATGGGTGAGCGGTCGCCGAGGTGTTCGGTCTTGGCGCGGGCCAGAGCGTCGAGGTCGCCGGCCTGCTCGAAGGCATGGCGAGCTGCGCTGACCGCAGTGGTCAGCGCTTCCTGCGACAGTCTCGTCGAGTCCGGCTGATCAACCACCCGGCGATCATAGCGACGGACGGCGTGTGACTCGCGCTACCCTCATGCGCCGGTCACCGGGTGTTGGCCCAAGGTCAGCGGTTGCGCGGCCCGGTACTGGTCGAGGACCACCGGTGTCGACTCGGCGGTGTAGGACGCAGTGACGCCGAATGACCACGTCGGAGGCTCATCGTATTGAGACAGGGTCCACGCTGCCTGCCTGGCCGCGCCGAGCGCGACGTATTCGGCTGGTGTTGGCACGTGAACGGGAACGCCCAGAACCGCGGGGGCGATGCGCCGGACGGCCTCGGAGCGTGCCCCGCCACCCACCACGAGCACCCGTCCGACGTCGACGCCCTGACCGGAAATCTGCGCAATGCAGAATTCAATCGATGCGAGCAGGCCCTCGACTGCTGCTCGAGCAACGTTGGCAGGTAAAAGGTTTCGAGTGGTGACGCCATGCAGCGCGCCCGCCGCCTCGGGTAGATTCGGTGAGCGTTCCCCGTCGAAGTACGGCACCAACGTCAACCCACCGGCACCCGGCGGCGCGGTGAGTGCGAGGCGGTCGAACTCGTCGAAGTCCACGCCGAGCATCTTGGCGACTGCCGCGAGCACGGGCGCACCGTTGAGCGTGCACACCAACGGGAGCTGACGCCCGGTGGCGTCGGCGAATCCGGCAACCAGACCGGCCGCGTCATGGGGAGCGACGTCCCCGACCGCGCTCACCACGCCGGAGGTCCCCAGCGAGACGACGCAGTCCCCCGGCCCCACTCCGAGGCCCAGCGCCGCGGCGGCGTTGTCGCCCGCGCCTGGCCCGAGCACCGCGCCGGTCGTGGTCCGCCCGGCGGCCTCGTTCGGTTCCAGAACGGGGGGCACGGCCGGGCGCCGTCCCCGCATGGCCAGTTCGAGCAGGTCTGATTGGTAGCTGCCGTCCTCGGCGGCGAAGTAACCGGTGCCGCTGGCGTCGCTGCGGTCGGTGCGGATGTCGCCGATGTCCGCCGAACCGGACAGCCGCCACGTCAGCCAGTCGTGCGGTAGGCACACGGCAGCGGTAGCCTCGGCGTTCTTCGGCTCGTTGTCGGCCAGCCAGCGCAGCTTCGTCGCGGTGATCGAGGCGACGGGAACGACCCCGATCCGATCGGCCCATTGAGCGGGGCCGCCGAGCTCCTCGATCAAGGCCAATGCCGCGTCACTGGACCGGGTGTCGTTCCACAGCAAGGCGTCTCGCACGATGTTGCCCGCGGTATCGAGACAGACCATGCCGTGCTGCTGCGCACCGACCGATACCGCGGCGACGTCGTCGAGACCTCCGGCCGCGGCCACCGCGTCGCCGAGCGCGGCCCACCAGGCCGACGGGTCGACCTCCGTGCCGCCGGGATGTGGCGCAGCACCGGAGCGCACCGTTTCACCGGTGTCGGCGTCGCAGATCACGACCTTGCACGACTGTGTGGACGAGTCGATTCCCGCGACGAGCGCCACGACAACCTCCTTCGGGACGTCGGAAGCCTCCACCCTAGTGCGAAGCTACTCGGATGAAACGGCCTCTGGTCGCCCTCGCAGCGATCGTCATCGGATCCGCCGGACTCGGAGCGCCGCCGGTCGCGCGCGCGGACTGCTCGGCGCAGCCCACCACGACCGACTGCGACCTCCAGGCGCGCGTCAACGCGGCGGACGCCTACCTCGCCATCCGTCCCGGTTCGGTCGGCTACGTCCTGCGGGATCGCAAAACGGGTGCGACGTATCGCAACTCGCATGCCGGCGACATGGTGTGGACCGCATCCACGATCAAGCTGGCCATGGTCGTCGACCTCCTGACCCGTGCGCGCGCAGGCGCGGTCACGCTCACCGACTCCGACCGAAGCCAGATGGCGGCGATGATGCACTCGTCCGACGACGACGCCGCCGACGCTCTCTGGACGCGCTTCAGTGGCGCTGACCACCGCGTCTACAACAACGACTTCCCCAGGTACGGAATGACGGATCTGCAACCACAACAAGGCTTCAGCAGCGTCTACCCGTACTGGGGATTCCAGAAGTCAACGGCAAACGACCTCGACCGGCTCGTCAACCACGTGCTCACCCGGCTCGAGCCCGCCCAGACCGCGGCGATCGTGTACGAGTTGCAGAACGTCGCATCCAACCAGCAGTGGGGAGTCTGGGGTGCGGGCGCAGCCATGGCT
>NZ_JBOGDD010000770.1:0-10037 GCF_050701675.1 Mycobacterium sp.
GGATGGGCAGCTGACGTGGAGGAGGAGTCGAGGTTCGATTCGACAACGACCCAGACAGCCCACCAACAGCCCAACCAATGATGAGATTCTCAAAAACAGGCTGTGACCTGCACTGTAATGGGTGCCCCCGGCAGGATTCGAACCTGCGGCCTTCCGCTCCGGAGGCGGACGCTCTATCCCCTGAGCTACGGGGGCGCAGGAACTGAAAATCCGCTGCACCAATGGGCCACGACAGACTAACGCATCGAGGTGGGGCCAATCGCGTCCCGGGTGTCCGCGCCGCAGCGTCCGACATGGCGCGGTCGCTGCGCCCCAGCCCGCCTCGACATTCCGCGGTCGCTTCGCTCCTGCCCGCCGGAAACGATTCGGGACGTGACCACCTCAGACCATAGGATGTTTCCTCGTGACCCCAGCCGATCTGGCCGAGCTGCTCAAGACCACCGCCGCCGCGGTGCTGGCCGAGCACGGTCTCGACAGTGCCGCCCTTCCGGAGACGGTCGTCGTCGAACGCCCGCGCAACCCCGAGCACGGTGACTACGCCACCAACCTGGCGCTTCAGCTGGCCAAGAAGGTCGGTGCCAACCCGCGCGATCTCGCCGGCTGGCTGGCGACGGCACTGGCCGGGGCCGACGGCATTGCCGGCGCCGACGTCGCCGGACCGGGTTTCGTCAACCTGCGCATCGAGGCGTCTGCTCAGGGCGTCGTCATCGACAACGTCATCGACGCGGGCTCGTCCTACGGCCATTCCGAGGAGCTCGAGGGCAAGAAGATCAATCTGGAGTTCGTCTCCGCCAACCCGACCGGTCCGATTCACATCGGCGGGACGCGGTGGGCCGCCGTCGGCGATGCCCTTGGTCGGCTGCTGTCCACGCAGGGCGCCGACGTGGTGCGTGAGTACTACTTCAATGACCACGGCACCCAGATCGACCGGTTCGCGAACTCGCTCATCGCGTCGGCGAAGGGACTGCCGACGCCCGAGGACGGCTATGCGGGCGATTACATCGCCGACATCGCGCAGCAAGTGCTCGCGAAGTCGCCCGATGCGTTGAGCCAGAGCGACGACCAGCTGCTGGAGACGTTCCGTTCCATCGGCGTGGACCTGATGTTCACGCACATCAAGAAGTCACTGCATGACTTCGGCACCGACTTCGACATCTATACGCACGAAGACTCGATGCACACGTCCGGCCGGGTGGACCAGGCGATCGCCAAGCTGCGCGAGACCGGCAACATCTACGAGAAGGACGGCGCGACCTGGTTGCGCACCAGCGAGTTCGGCGACGACAAGGACCGCGTCGTCATCAAGAGCGATGGCAACCCGGCCTACGTCGCGGGCGACCTGGCCTACTACCTGGACAAGCGCCAACGCGGGTTCGACCTCTGCATCTACATGCTGGGCGCTGACCACCACGGCTACATCGCACGGCTCAAGGCGGCGGCAGCGGCGCTCGGCGACGATCCGGACACGGTCGAGGTGCTGATCGGCCAGATGGTCAACCTCGTCCGCGACGGCCAGCCCCTGCGGATGAGCAAGCGGGCGGGCACCGTCATCACCCTCGACGACCTCGTCGAAGCCATCGGCGTTGACGCCGCGCGGTACGTGCTGATCCGTAGCTCGGTGGACACGCCCATCGACATCGACCTCGCGCTGTGGTCGAGCGCGTCGAGCGAGAACCCGGTCTACTACGTGCAATACGCGCACGCGCGATTGTCTGCCCTGGCCCGCAGCGCGGCCGAGCTCGGCGTCATCGCCAGCACCTCGAACCTGGAGCTGCTCACCCACGATCGGGAGGGCACCCTGATGCGCAGCATCGGCGAGTTCCCGCGGGTGCTGAAAACCGCTGCCTCACTGCGGGAACCGCATCGGGTGTGTCGTTACCTCGAGGACCTGGCGGGGGACTACCACCGCTTCTACGACTCCTGCCGGGTGCTGCCGCAGGGCGACGAGCAGCCGACGGATCTGCATGCGGCCCGTCTCGCCCTGTGTCAGGCCACCCGCCAGGTCATCGCCAACGGCCTCGAGATCCTCGGCGTCGGTGCCCCGGAGCGCATGTGATGGCGCATCCAGCCGGACCACGCCACGCCGAGGACATCCGCCACGGTGAGACCCCCGCCATCCCGCAGACCGCCGCCGAGCTACTGACCCTGGCCCCGAACGTGTGGCCGCGCAACGCCATCCGCGACGCCGACGGCACGGTGTCGATAGCGGACGTGCCGGTCACCCGGCTGGCCGAGGAATACGGCACGCCCCTGTTCGTCATCGACGAGGACGACTTCCGGTCCCGCTGCCGCGACATCACCGCGGCGTTCGGCGGTGGGGACCACGTCCGGTACGCCGCCAAGGCGTTCCTGTGCAGTGAGATCGCCCGCTGGATCGACGAAGAGGGGTTGTCCCTGGACGTCTGCAGCGGGGGCGAGCTCGCCGTCGCGCTGAACGCGAACTTCCCGACCGAGCGAATCGCGTTGCACGGCAACAACAAATCGGTCGACGAGCTCTCCACCGCGGTCAAGGTCGGCGTGGGCCACGTCGTGCTGGACTCCGTGACGGAAATCGATCGGCTCGACGCGATCGCCGGGGAGGCGGGTGTCCTCCAGGACGTGCTGGTGCGCGTGACCGTCGGCGTCGAGGCTCACACCCACGAATTCATCTCGACCGCACACGAGGACCAGAAGTTCGGTCTTTCACTGGCCAGTGGCGCTGCGATGGACGCGGTCCGGCGAGTGTTCGCCGCGGACCACCTGCGGCTCGTCGGGCTGCACAGCCACATCGGCTCGCAGATCTTCGACGTCGCCGGCTTCGAACTCGCCGCACACCGGGTGATCGGCCTGCTGCACGACGTCGTCGCCGAGTTCGGCGTCGAGAAGACCGCTCAGATGTCCATCGTCGACCTCGGCGGTGGGCTCGGGATCTCCTACTTGCCGCAGGACGATCCGCCGCCGGTAGAGGAACTCGCCGCCAAGATCGGCGCCATCGTGATCAGCGAGTCCACCGCGGTGGGCCTGCCCGCACCGAAGCTCGTCGTCGAGCCGGGTCGCGCGATCGCGGGTCCCGGCACGATCACGCTCTACGAGGTGGGCACGGTCAAAGACGTGGCCGTCGCGTCCGACAGATACCGTCGCTACGTCAGTGTCGATGGCGGGATGAGCGACAATATCCGAACCTCGTTGTACGGCGCCGAGTACGACGCCCGCCTGGTGTCACGCACCAGCGACGCAGCTCCGGTACTCGCCCGTATCGTCGGAAAGCACTGCGAGAGTGGTGACATCGTGGTCCGCGACACCTGGGTGTCCGACGACGTCGAGCCCGGTGACCTCATCGGAGTCGCCGCCACCGGCGCCTACTGCTATTCGATGTCGAGCCGGTACAACCTGCTCGGCCGCCCCGCGGTGGTGGCCGTGCGCGACGGCGTGTCGCGCCTGATCCTGCGCCGTGAGACGGCGGACGACCTTTTGAGCCTGGAGGTAAGCAACTGATGGTTGACAAGAACGCGCCAGAGAAGCCGGTCGGCGTGGCCGTATTGGGACTCGGAAACGTTGGCAGCGAGGTCGTGCGCATCATCGAGGCGAGCGCACCCGACCTCGCGGCCCGCATTGGGGCCCCGCTGGAGCTTCGTGGCATCGGCGTCCGACGGGTGGCGGCCGACCGCGGGGTGCCGGTCGAGATGCTCACCGACGACGTCGACGCACTGGTCTCACGCGACGACGTCGACATCGTCGTCGAGCTCATGGGTCCCGTCGAGCCGGCCCGCAAGGCGATCCTCGCCGCGTTGGAGCGTGGCAAGTCGGTGGTCACCGCCAACAAGGCGCTGATGGCCCAGTCGACCGGCGAACTGGCTCAGGCTGCCGAAAGCGCACACGCCGACCTGTACTTCGAGGCCGCCGTCGCCGGCGCCATCCCGGTGATCCGGCCGCTCACCCAGTCGCTGGCCGGCGACACCGTGCTCCGGGTCGCGGGAATCGTCAATGGCACCACCAACTACATCCTTTCGGCGATGGACGAAACGGGCGCCGACTACGCATC
The DNA here is from genome assembly GCF_050701675.1 of Mycobacterium sp. Classification (GTDB taxonomy): domain Bacteria; phylum Actinomycetota; class Actinomycetes; order Mycobacteriales; family Mycobacteriaceae; genus Mycobacterium. Next base: position 4,022 of record NZ_JBOGDD010000770.1, read on the forward strand.
GGCGCTCGCGGACGCGAGTGCACTCGGCTACGCCGAAGCCGATCCGACGGCTGACGTGGAGGGCTATGACGCCGCCGCCAAGGCCGCGATACTGGCCTCGATCGCCTTCCACACCAGGGTGACCGCCGACGACGTCTACCGCGAGGGCATCACCAAGGTGAGCTCCGACGACTTCGCGTCCGCACGGGCGCTCGGCTGCACCATCAAACTTCTCGCGATATGCGAGCGCATCATCAACGATGAAGGCCAGCAGCGCGTTTCGGCCCGTGTCTATCCCGCGCTGGTGCCGCTGGAGCACCCGCTGGCATCGGTCAACGGTGCATTCAACGCGGTCGTGGTCGAGGCAGAGGCGGCCGGGCGGCTGATGTTCTACGGCCAGGGCGCAGGCGGTGCCCCGACGGCCTCGGCCGTGATGGGTGACCTGGTGATGGCGGCCCGCAACCGCGTCCAGGGTGGCCGCGGACCGCGCGAGTCGAAGTACGCCCAGCTGCCCATCGCCCCCATCGGATTCATCCCGACCCGTTACTACGTGAGCATGAACGTCGCCGACCGGGCCGGCGTGCTGTCCGCGGTTTCGGCGGAGTTCGGCAAGCGCGACGTCAGCATTGCGGAGGTCCGGCAGGAGGGAATGGTCGACGACGGCGGTCAGCGTTGTGGCGCCCGCATCGTCGTCGTCACCCACCGGGCCACCGACGCGGCCCTGTCCGAGACGGTGGAGGCGCTGGCGGATCTCGACGTCGTGTCGAACATCAACAGCGTGCTGCGACTGGAGGGAACCAACGAATGAGCCCGCGCACTGCCGTGCATCAACCCTGGCCCGGTCTGATCGCCGCCTACCGCGACAGACTGCCCGTCGGTGACGACTGGACGCCGATCACTCTGCTCGAGGGCGGGACGCCGCTCATCGATGCCAAGCGGCTCTCCGAACTGACCGGCTGCACGGTGTACTTGAAGGTCGAGGGACTCAACCCCACCGGCTCGTTCAAGGACCGCGGCATGACGATGGCCGTGACGGAGGCAGTGGCCCGTGGGCAGAAGGCGGTGTTGTGCGCGTCCACCGGTAACACGTCTGCCTCGGCCGCGGCCTACGCCGCGCGGGCGGGCATCACCTGCGCGGTGCTCATCCCACAGGGCAAGATCGCGATGGGCAAGCTCGCGCAAGCGGTCATGCACGGCGCCAAGATCATTCAGATCGACGGGAACTTCGACGATTGTCTCGAGCTGGCACGCAAGCTGACCGCGGACTTCCCGACGGTCTCGCTGGTGAACTCGGTCAATCCGTATCGGATCGAAGGTCAGAAGACGGCAGCGTTCGAGATCGTCGACGCCCTCGGTGAGGCTCCCGACGTCCACGCCCTGCCCGTCGGCAACGCGGGCAACATCACCGCGTACTGGAAGGGCTATACCGAGTACCACCGCGACGGGCTGGCACAGAAGCTGCCCCGCATGCTGGGCACCCAGGCCGCAGGCGCGGCTCCTCTGGTGTCCGGTGAGCCGGTCAGCAACCCCGAGACCATCGCCACCGCCATCCGGATCGGCTCTCCGGCGTCGTGGGACTCGGCCGTCGAGGCGCAGCAGCAGTCGAGCGGCCGGTTCCTGGCCGCGACGGACGATGAGATTCTCGCCGCCTATCACCTGGTGGCCCGCAGCGAAGGGGTGTTCGTCGAGCCCGCGTCCGCGGCCAGCATCGCGGGCCTGCTCAAGTCCATCGAGGACGGCTGGGTGACGAAGGGTTCCACCGTGGTGTGCACGGTCACGGGCAACGGGCTGAAGGACCCCGACACGGCGCTGAAGGAACTGCCCCCCGTCGCGGCGATCGCCGTGGACCCCATCGCCGTCGCTGCCGAGCTCGGGTTGGTCTAGCGAGGTGTTGGGTTCGTGATGCAGATCCTGCCCGCCGGGCTGGCGGCCACGGCGGTCGTTGCTGCCTCGAGCGCGAACCTCGGCCCCGGCTTCGACAGCCTCGGTCTGGCGCTGAGCCTCTACGACGAGATCTACGTCGAGACAACCGAATCCGGACTCTCCGTCGAAGTCGAGGGGGAGGGCTCTGGTCAGGTTCCCCTGGACTCGGCGCATCTTGTCGTGCGCGCGATCAAGCAAGGCCTGCAGGCGGCGGGGGTCAGCGTACCGGGGCTGATCGTGCGCTCCCGCAACGCCATTCCGCACTCGCGTGGCCTCGGCTCGTCCGCTGCTGCCGTAGTTGGCGGACTTGCGGCAGCCAATGGTCTTGTCGCTCAATCGGATTCAACTCCTGCATCGAACGTCGAATTGGTTCAACTGTCGTCGGAGTTCGAAGGGCACCCCGACAACGCCTCGGCGGCCGTCCTCGGCGGCGCGGTGGTGTCGTGGACCGACGGAGGACACCCCGTACCGCGGTACGCTGCCGCGCCGGTCCGGTTGCATCCGGACATCCATCTGTTTCCCGCGATCCCCGAAGTCCGGTCATCGACCGCGGAGACGCGGGCAGTCCTTCCCAGTGACGTCAGCCATGCCGACGCGCGGTTCAACGTCAGCCGTGCCGCACTGCTGGTGGTTGCCCTCACGGAGCGCCCGGATCTGCTCATGCCCGCGACCGAGGACCGCCTGCATCAACCGCAGCGGGCCGCCGCGATGCCTGCGTCGGCGGAATATCTGAAGCTACTTCGCCGTTGTGGCATAGCGGCTGTGCTTTCGGGCGCAGGGCCTGCGGTAATCGCATTCAGTACCAAGCCGGAACTGCCCGCCGAGGCAGTCGAGTACGGGGCCGCGCACGGGTTCGCCATCGGTGAGATGGCGGTCGGTGACGGTGTTCGTTGGGCGCCGACGGAGGCGCTCGGCAGCGATACCCGGGCCAAAACCGGGACCGAGTAGTTGACAGGCGTAACACGAGAATCAGGCGTGTTTCTTGCTTCCAGCGACGATGCGGGTTATTCTCGCTCTCGTCCAGCAATCGCAGCGTCTGTGCCTGCGCCTACACTAGGACGACTACCAATCCTTCTCGTGGATGACGGTTCGCCGCATGGCGGCGAATCCCGGCGATCACCGTTGCACGAGCAATGGTGGCACAGGCAATTGTGGGACTTAAGGCATTCGGTAGCCGGCATCCAGCGGATCAGCTGAATGCGACGAACCCTCGCAGAATCGGATCAGTGAGGGAAAGAAAGGAAATCCGTGTCTGATACGGACCTCATCACGGCTGGTGGCAGCAGCGACGACGTTGAGCTGTCGAGCCCCGTGAATTCACCCATCGTGGAAGCGGTTTCGCCCGCGCCGGTCGAACCGGCCGCTGCGCCTGCCACTGGAGCCCCCGCGGGCGCCGTGTCAGCCTCGGGTGACCGCCCGACCGCCTTGACCGCCATGGTGCTTCCCGATCTCCGGGCACTCGCTGGACAAATCGGCGTCAAGGGCTCGTCCGGCATGCGCAAGAGTGAGCTGATCGCCGCCATTCGTGAGCATCGCGGTGACACCAACGGCGCTGCCGCGAAGGCACCGAAGGCCGCCGCCGAGACCGCCCAGGTCGCCGACGCCCCGGCGGTCGCCGGCACCGCAGTCGACGTTGCCGAGAAGGCAGCACCCCCGCGTCGAGAGCGCCGTGGCGCGTCCCGTGGTGCGGGCGCTGCGAGTGACGCGCAGAGCTCTGACCAGCAGGTCGAGCAGGAGAAGACCCAGGACAAGCCCTCCGAGGAGAAGGCACCTGAGGACAAGGCCGACGCGAAGGTCGACAAGGTCGAGAAGACCGACAAGGTCGAGAAGACCGACCGGTCCGATAGGGGCGGCAACCAGAACAAGGATTCCGCTCAGTCGGAGGGGCAGAAGAACGACCGCCAGAACAGGGGCGGCGACGCCGGCGGCAACAACGGCAACTCCAACAACAACAACGCCAACAACGGCGGCGGCAATCGCAACGCCAACAACAGCGGTGGCAACAACAACGCCAACGACGACGGCGACGACGACGGCGACGGACGTGGAGGCAGGCGCGGCCGCCGATTCCGCGATCGCAGGCGGCGCGGCGAGCGCGGTGACGCCCAGGGCGGCGGCAACAACGACCGCGACGCCGAACTGCGCGAAGACGACGTCGTCCAGCCCGTTGCGGGCATCCTGGACGTCCTGGACAACTACGCGTTCGTTCGCACCTCCGGGTACCTCGCGGGCACCAATGACGTGTACGTGTCGATGAACATGGTCCGCAAGAACGGCCTACGTCGTGGTGACGCCATCACGGGTGCGGTCCGGGTCGCCCGTGAGGGCGAAGGCAGCGGCGGTGGCGGCAACAGTGGCCAGAACCCGCGACAGAAGTTCAATCCGCTGGTGCGGCTTGACTCCGTCAACGGCGGGCCCGTCGACGACGCCAGGAATCGCCCCGAGTTCGGCAAGCTGACACCGCTCTACCCGAATCAGCGCCTGCGCCTGGAGACCACGCCCGACCGGCTGACCACCCGCGTCATCGACCTGATCATGCCGATCGGCAAGGGCCAGCGTGCCCTGATCGTCTCCCCGCCCAAGGCGGGTAAGACCATGATCCTGCAGAGCATCGCCAACGCGATCACCGTCAACAACCCGGAGTGCCACCTGATGGTGGTGCTGGTCGACGAGCGACCCGAAGAGGTCACCGACATGCAGCGCTCGGTCAACGGTGAGGTCATCGCCTCCACCTTCGACCGGCCGCCGTCAGACCACACCGCGGTCGCCGAGCTGGCCATCGAGCGGGCCAAGCGCCTGGTCGAGCAGGGCAGGGACGTCGTCGTGCTGCTGGACTCGATCACCCGCCTCGGGCGCGCATACAACAACGCGTCGCCCGCCTCAGGACGCATCCTCTCCGGCGGTGTCGACTCGACGGCGCTCTACCCGCCGAAGCGCTTCCTCGGCGCGGCCCGCAACATCGAGGACGGCGGCTCGCTGACGATCATCGCCACGGCCATGGTCGAGACCGGGTCCACCGGTGACACGGTCATCTTCGAGGAGTTCAAGGGCACCGGCAACGCCGAGATCAAGCTCGATCGCAAGATCGCCGAGCGTCGGGTCTTCCCCGCGGTCGACGTGAACCCGTCCGGCACCCGCAAGGACGAGCTGCTGCTGTCCAGCGACGAGTTCGCCGTCGTACACAAGCTGCGGCGCGTTCTGTCCGGGCTCGACTCGCACCAGGCCATCGACCTGTTGATGAGCCAGCTGCGCAAGACCAAGAACAACTACGAGTTCCTGGTGCAGGTCTCCAAGACCACGCCCCAGAACATGGACTCCGACTAGAAGTCGAATCGCGAGAGCCCCCGCCCACGGGCGGGGGTTCTTCGTGTCGGTGGGTCAACCCAGCGCGGGGTCTGCCCGGAGGCCGGGCATGACATAGCGGCGAACGTGCTGGAGAACCGCGTCGTGGTCGGACGGATCGAGCTGCTGGCCAGGCACCGTGGCCAGTGAGAGTAGAGCGCGCGCAACCCATTCGGATGCTTCCGCGATGTCGACGTCGGCGTGGATCTCCCCGCGGTCCTGCGCGGCAACCAGGTAGCGGGACCAGAATTCGCCCAGATCGGGCACCAGCCCCTGAACGCCCGCACCCGCACAGGCCGCGAATTCCTCCGGTTCGTCGATCCGCAGCTTCATCAGTAGCGTGCCGGGATCGGCATAGGCGCTGCGGCCGTGGCGGATGCCCGCCGCGATCTGCTCGTCCAGTCCCGCGATCTCTTCGAGCATGGCGTGCGATTCCGACCAGTAGGCCTCGTTGAGACGCACGATCGCGGCACCCAACAGTGAACTCTTGTCGGGAAAGTGGCGGTAGAGCCATCCCCTGGACACCCCGGCCACCTCGGCGACCTCGGACACCGTTGTCGAGCGAATCCCCTTGGCGCGCAAACACACTTCGGCCGCGTCGATCAGCCGGTCACGCACGCTCTTGGAGGCCGGCCGGGGTGCGGTGGCGTTGGTCAAGGCAGCTCCTGTTCGTTTCGCAGCGTGACGGGCTGGGACGGATGCATTCTGCCTGTTGCCAGACGGTACCGTGTGGCACGTCGACAGTAGACACTTTGTAAGTACTGTTCATTCG
>NZ_JBOGDD010000771.1:0-12294 GCF_050701675.1 Mycobacterium sp.
CCGCGAGCGTGACCGCCTTGCTCGCGGCGCCGGTCTACACCGCCACCGACGCGGTGCTCGCCGGCGGGATGGACGGTGCGCCGCTCGCGGTTCGACCCTTCGCGTTCGTTGACCGTCGGCCATCCCACGCCAGGGCCAGCGACCGGCCGGCAGACAGGTGCGCCGCGGGGTCATAAGCATCCGAACCTGGCGGATCGGTCACCAGCCGCGCTCGGCACCCAGCGGCATCATCATCGCGGCGTCGGCCGGGGTGACGATGGCGCCGGCGGTGAACAGCGTGACCGGCAGCTTTCCGGCCCGTGCCACCACCACACCGTCGTTCGTGGGATGCCCGTTTCCCTGGCTACTTCGCAGTCGTTCATGCCTGCCGCGACGAGGCGGCGCACTTCGTCGAACTCCTCGGCTGACCGCATGGCTTCGTCCCTCCCCGACAGCAAGGTAGGAAGCACCACCGACATGCAAGGTGTGAGGAGGTAACATCGGCGCTCTGCGGGCGTGGCGAAATTGGTTTACGCGCGGGCTTTAGGTGCCCGTGTTCGAAAGAACATGTGGGTTCGAGTCCCACCGCCCGCACTCTTTGGGTTAGGTGATGGCGGCGTCGATCAGCGCTTCGGCAGCGGATCGCGCGTGCACCAGCGGCGACTGATCGTTCAACGACGTCGCCAGCGCATTGCCGCCATCGAAGAGCACCGCGAGCTGGTGGCCGAGGCGGGAGGGATCCTTCGCGCCCGCCGCGGCGGCCACGGTGACCAGACGCTCGACGAATTCGAGTTTGTGCGCACGCACCAAGTCGTCGACCGCGGTCAGCTCGCCCGCACTCTCCACGGCGGCGTTGTGAAACGGGCAGCCGCGAAAGCGTCCGGTCGGCATCGGCTCGAAGATCGCGAGCAGCCGGTTGCGGGGGGTGGCGTCGGTGGTGTCGAGTGCCCGCTCATACGGTGATCCACCCGCCTCGGCGATCCGGCGCAGGTACTGCTCGACGAGATCCGACTTGCTTGGGAAGTGTTGGTAGAAGGTGCGTTTGGAGACGTGCGCCTCCTGCGTCAGGCGCTCCACCCCGGTGGCGTGGATGCCGACGCGATAGAACAGGGCCGTCGCGGCGTTGAGGATCCGTTCGCGCGCACCCCGACCGCCTCGGACATCCGGGAGCGCAACGGTCTCTGTCATGGTCAAAGCATACCGTCCGGTTTACTTCGATCGAAAGCAGTTGTACGGTCGATCACCGAAGTATACCGATCATTACCCAGACGGAGGTCGCATGTCCGATAGCTCGAAACCCACAGTGCTCGTGATCGGCGCAGGCGGACACGGCGGTACCGGGTCGCGGGTCGTCGATCGGCTTCTGGCCCATGATCGCAACGTCCGCCTGCTCGTCCGGTCCCGCGGTGCGCACGTCGATCGGTTCGTCGAGCAGGGCGTTGAGGTGGTGATGGGTGATCTGATGGACCGCAGGACCCTCGTCGAGGCCGTCCGCGGCATCGATGCGGTGTACTTCGCGTATCCGATCGCGGCGGGCGCCGTCGCCGCCGCGGCGAATCTGGCGTCAGTGCTGCGCGCCGAAGAGCTGTCCCCAGACCTGGTGGTGATGTCGATGGGCCCGTCCGCCGTAAACAGTCCCAGCGGTCTCGGGCGTGCGCAGGCCGTCGCCGAGGAAGTGTTCACCTGGGCCGGGCTTGAACCCACCGTGCTGCGGGTGGCGGCGCTGTTCTACGAGAACGTCCTCGTCCTGCACGGCCACGAGATCCGCGAAACTGGGCGGTTCGCCAACAGTTTTGGGACGGGCCCGACGCCCTGGATCAGCGGCCGCGATGCCGCAGACCTCGCCGTCGCGGCGCTGATCGAGCCGGCCCGCTTCGCCGGCGCCAGGGTGACCTACCCGCCCGGTGCCGAACTGCTCAGTCACGGCGAAGTAGCCAAGGTGATCAGCGCGGAGACCGGTCGCATCGTGGAGTTCGCTCCCGTCTCGGCTCTCGACTGGCAGGCCACGCTGGAAGGCGTGGCGCGCAGTTCGCCGGGCGTGGTCAACCTCGCGATGGCTCAACACATCTCGTCCGTGGGCGCGCTCGTTGCTCAGCGCGGCGCGGCCGCCATCCCGCCGGACCCGGCACGACTCACCGAGATCATCGGGCACGAGCCACTGTCGTTCGCCGAGTTCGTCCGCGAGCACCGCGACGAACTGACGCCCGCTATTGGGGCACTGCTTGGCAACCCGTGACCAATGGTCAGGACTTCGCGGACCTGAACCGATTTCGGTAGGCGCTCGGGGTGATCGCAAGCTCGCGGTGGAACAGGCGACGTAGTGATTCGCCGGAGCCAAGCCCGGTCTGTTCGGCGATCTGGTCCAGCGACGCCTGGCTTCCGGTGAGCATCGCGCAGGCTGCTTCGAGGCGGGTGCGGTCGACGAAGTGCTGAGGGGTGTGCCCGGTTTCGGCGAGGAACAACCGCGACAGATGACGGGCGCTCACACCCGCGGTCGCCGCCAGCGCGGACAGCGTGTGGTTGCGACCGGGGCTGGCGGTGATGTCGTCCATGACCGCGCGCACGACGGAGTGGTTGGTGGGCAGCGCCTCCAGGCGCACGCTGAACTGCGACTGGTCTCCAGGGCGTGCCATGAACACGACGAGGTCTCTAGCCACGTCCAGGGCGAGGCCGGGCTCATGATCGTGCTCGATCAGCGACAGCACCAGGTCGATACCCGCGGTGACACCGGCCGAGGTCACGTACGGACCGTCGGTGACGAACAGCGACGCCGAGTCGACGGTGACGTTGGGAAAACGCGCGGCGAGCTGACGCGCGAGCTTCCAGTGCGTGGCGGCCCGTCGACCGTCGAGCAACCCCGTCGCGGCAAGGGGAAAGGCGCCAGCACAGATGGAGACCGTCCGGCGGCTGTGCTGCGCAAGGCTGCGCACGGCGTCGATCAGCGCGGAGTCGGTGATGGCCGCCTGCCAATTCGGGGAGCCCGGCACCAGCAGGGTGCCGATACTCGGCGGCAGGTCGTCGATGCCGGCGTCCGCGCCGTGGCGGGCACCCGAGCTGGCCACCACGTCGTCGCCGGTGAGGGAGGCGTGGGTGATGCGGTAATCGGCGCCGAAGGTGTTGGCCGAGGCGAACGCGTCGATCGGACCCGTCACGTCGAGCATCTGGACTCCGTCGTAGAGCAGAACCACGACATCATGGGGTGCAGTATCGAGGCTCATCGTCGGCCCTCCAGGTCAGCCGTCACACAGTGTCCAGATCTGAGGGTTTCATGGCGTCAAGTACACGGCGGCACCGCACTGGTCCGAGCGATAGTGGAACAAGCCGGTCGACACCATCGCCGATCGGGACGTTCCGCTTCGGAAGGACAGAGAACATGGCTGAGACCATTGCGGGAGTTCGGATCCCGGACAGCTCGTTGGTGAAGGACGCGACCGAGCTGATCCGCGACACCACCAACGAGCTGATCTTTCATCATTCGCGTCGGGTGTTCCTGTTCGGCAGCCTGCAGTCCCGGCGGCTGGCGATCAACCCCGACGCCGAGTTGCTGTACGTCGCCGCGCTGTTCCACGACACCGGGCTGGTCCCGCCGTACCGTGGCACCGCGCAGCGTTTCGAGATGGACAGCGCCGACACGGCGCGGGCCTTCCTCGTCTCGCACGGGTTCTCCGGCGCGGAGACCGACGTCGTCTGGGCGGCGATCGCATTGCACACCACACCGGAGGTGCCCTACGGGATGCATCCGGTCATCGCGGCCACCACCGCGGGCGTGGAGACCGACGTGCTCGGAATCCGGCTCGACGCAATCGAATCCGGACAGATCGAGGCGGTGACGTCGGCGCACCCACGGCCGAACTTCAAGACCGAGATCCTCCAGGCATTCGCCGACGGGTTCAAGGACCGGCCGGACACGACGTTCGGCACCGTCAACGCCGACGTGCTCGAGCACTTCATCCCCGGATTCCGCCGTACCGACTTCGTGGACGTCATCAAGAACTCTGCGTGGCCCGAGTAGCAAGCCTCAGCCGAAGGTCGGTTCACCTTCGGTGGTGACGTCGAAGGTGTTGAGGAAGTTGCAGACCAGTTGGTAGAAGCCGACGGTAATGACCAGGTCTGCCAACTGCGTCACCCCAAGCATCTTCATGGCGTCGTCGCGCTCGGAGTCGCCGAGGGTGTGGGTTTCCAGCAGCTGATCGGTCCAGAAGAGGATGGCGGCTTCGTCGTCGGGCAGCCCGTCGGTGGAACCGGTGGCGGCCGCGGCGATCGCGTCCGCGGACAGGCCGACCCAGCCGCCGATCCTCTCGTGCTGAAAGACCTCATAGGCGGCGCCGTAGACGCGGCCGACGCGGATGATCGCGAGCTCGCGCAGCGGTGCGGGCAGTGAGTTCGCCTGGAACATGGCGTCGGCCATCACGAAGAATCCCGGGGCAAGACCTGGCGAATGCGTGATCATCCGGTAGACGTTGAGTGAGTTGTGCGCTTCGACGGTGTCCCGTAGTTCCTGTGGCAGTGCGGTGAGGTCGGGGTATTCCATGGCGCTCACTCCCTGCCGCGAATCGGGTCGGTGCCGTCCCAGTCGGCGGCGACTTCTCGGATGTATTGGAAGAACTGGCCCTTGGGCCCGCTGACGTCGGACAGTTCGATGACGGTGCCCTGCTCGCGTTCAGTGTCCAGGTAGGCGAACCGGCCCAGCTCTCCGCCGATGCTGCCCTCCTGGCCGATCGCGTACCCGTCGGCCAGCGCCCCATCGAGAAGGTTCTGGTAATCCTCGGACCAGTAGGCGATGTGCTGCACCCCTTCGCGGCCCGCGTCGAGGAAGTCCTTGTACATCGACGGGGCGTCGTTGCGGGGTTGGATGAGTTCGAGTTGGACGTCCCCGGAGTTGGCGAGGGCCACACTCATCTGCATGTCCGAGTCGGTCCCGCGGTAGCGGAAGTAGTCGGTTTGCACGCGGTCGACGTAGAACCAGGGACCGACTCCGTGGCGGACCCAATTGTCCATCGCGGCGTCGATATCGCGGACGACGTAGCCGATCTGGGCGATCCTGCCGAATTTGATACTCATCTTCTGATGGCCTTCTTCTTCATGGGGAGAACGGTTTCGGAGCCGAGCCTGGCGGTGAGGAGCCGTTCGACTTCGGTGCGGCAGCCTCGGAGGTCGACCTGCTCGTCCAGCAGTGATTCGAGGGCGGTGCCTCGCAGCATGGCGATGATGACCGTGGCCAGACCGTGGGGATCGACGTCCGACGGGAATTCGCCTGCTTCGATTCCGTCGCGGATGCCTTCGGTGAGTGCTTGCCGGAAGTCGCGGTCGGCGGCGATCATGGCGGCACGCACGTCGGGGGAAGGCATCGCGACGGCGTCCGCCCACAGGACCAGCCGAGCCCGGTTGGCCGGTTGCAGATCGGCCATGGCCCGAAAGTAGGTGCCGACGAGGTTGAGGAGCCGGGCCATGGCCGAATCCGCTTCGCGTTCAACGAACATCGACATCTGGAATTGATCGGTGACGGTGTCGACGAGGCGCTTCATCAAGGCGCCCTTGGAGCCGAAGTAGTGGGTGGCAAGGCCGCGGCTGTAGCCGGCTCGCTCACCGATGTTGGCAAGCGTCACCCCGGCGGGTCCGACCTCGCCGATCAATTCGGCGGCGGCGGTGAGCAACCTCTGCTCAGCCTCGTTGCGCCGCTCCTCCTGGGTGGGCATGTCGGACCGTCCTCGTTGCGCGGGTAGAACTAACTTGTTGATCAACAAGTTATCACATGCGCGCTGCGGAACCTGTCGCTTGCGCGTCTACACCGAACTAGAGGCCTTGGCGGCAGCTAGCGTCAGCTGGGCAATCCGCCTCGCCGTCTTGGCGGTACCCCTCGACGTGTTGTCCATCATCGCGGTCGCCATGGCGCCGTCGTGCAGCACGACGAGTGCGTCGACGAGTGCTTCAGGATCGATGACGCCGGTCTGGCTGGCCAGGTCGTGCAGGGACCCTCGGAGCCATTCTCGAAAGTTCTTGGTGGCCAGCTCCTGTGCGCTGCCCGCAGGAGCTTCGGCCGAGGCATTGGCGAAGGCGTCGCCGCGATAGTCGGGGAGTGCTGCGTAGTCACCGATCGCGTCGAACATGACCAGGATCTTCTCGGCGGGGTCCTCCACTGTGCGCTGCCGTTCTTCGACCTGGTTGCGCCAGGATTCGTGTCGACCGCGGAGATAGGCCGCGATCAATTCGTCCTTACCGCCGAAGATGTAGTACAGCGAACCCTTTGCAACTCCGGCCTTCTCGATGACGGCGTCGATTCCCGTCGAGTGCACGCCGTCGCGGTAGAACAACTCGTCCGAGGCGGCAAGCAACCGTTCCCGGGCCGACGGCCGCTTCGGTGGTGCCGGCTTCTTCGCCATGCGGCGGATTTTATCAGACAGACCTGTCTGAAAGGCGATTCTGGAACCCATCGTCGCGGTAGGGCTCTCGCGTTCACGGGATGAGGACGATCGCGCCCGATCTCGATGTCTTCGAGCTGGAGCACCTCGGGTCCGCCGTGCTGGTGGATGACGATCGCCCTGGCCACGGAAAGCGTCACTAGGGACTCGGTTCCAGCACGAAGATCGGTATTTCGCGCCCCGCACGTTGGCGGTATTCGGGAAAGTGTGGCCAGAAGCTCTCGGCGACGGTCCAGTAATGGGCCTTCTCGTCACCGAAGACCTCCCTGCCGCGCAGCAGTTTGATGGCTGCCCCGTCTTGCAATCGGACGGTGGGGTGGGCCACCAGGTTGGCGTACCAGGATGGATTCCGTGGTGATCCACCCGCCGACGCGACGGCGACGTAGCGCTCGCCTTCGACGATCCGCATCACCGGGTTCTTCCGGACCTTGCCGGACTTCGCCCCGACCGAGGTGAGGATGACGACCGGTTCCCCTTCGAGGGTGCCGCCCTCGACGCCGTCCGTGCACTCGTAGTCGGCCACCTGGGTGCGGACGCGTTCGTCCGGGCTGGGTACGTATTCGCCGTTCAGGCCGTCGGCGTCATCGAGATTCATGCGCTCGCCCCTTCTTCGTCGGACCCCGCCGACATTGCGCGTTTGGACAGATTGGTCTAATTTCGCACATTAGACAGATCGGTGCAAACATTGAGGAGCGTCATGGCAAGCAACGTCCCCGTGCAGGATCTGGAGGGTAAGACGGCGCTGGTTACCGGAGCGACGTCGGGAATCGGCAAGGCCACCGCTCTGCAGCTCGCCAAACAGGGTGCGAGCGTCGTCGTCCACGGCCGAGACGCCGCGCGGGGCCAACGGGTGGTCGACGAGATCGCGCAGGCCGGCGGGGCGGCGAGGTTCATCGCCGCCGACCTCGGCGAACCGCCCGCGGCCATCCGGCTCGCCGAGGAGGCCGGCGACGTCGACGTGCTGATCAACAATGCCGGGTTCTCCTGGTTCGGTCCGACCTCGGATCTGGACCCCCAAATCTTGGATGACCTGTTCGCCGCGAACGTGCAGGCGCCCTACCTGCTGGTCGCGGCTCTGGCGCCGGCCATGGTCGCCAAGGGCGAGGGCGTCATCATCAACCTCGCGAGCATGGCCGGTACGGTCGGCCTGGCCGGTGGTGCCGCCTACGGCGCCACCAAGGCCGCGGTGGCGTCGCTGGCGCGGTCCTGGGCCGCTGAGTACGGGCCAAGCGGCGTGCGCGTGATCGCCGTCGCGCCTGGGCCCGTCTACACCGGTGGCGCCGCCCCCGAACGCATCGAAAACCTCGGCGACACAACACTGCTCGGCCGCGCTGCCCAGCCGCAGGAGATCGCCGAAACCATCGGCTTCCTGGTGTCGTCCCGCTCGGCGTACATCACCGGCACCACCATCGCCGTCGATGGTGGACGCACCGCGATCTGACCAACACCGCACCCAACTTCCCACAACGAAAGGATCGGCCCATGGCCGGTATCACCCTGCTCGGCATCAGCTTCGACGCCCACGACCCGGCGGCCCTCGCCGCGTTCTGGGCTGCTGTCCTGCACCGCGACACCGCCGACGGAGCGTCGGCGGACTTCGCTTCGATCCCGCCCGGTACGGATCCCGGCTCCGGCCCGCTGTTGATGTTTCACCGTGTCCCCGAGGGCAAGGCCGTCAAGAACCGGGTCCACCTCGACCTCCGCACTGCGGACGTCGACGGCGAAACCGCCAGGCTGCTCGCGTTGGGCGCCAACGAACTTCGCCCTCTGGCCGCCAACGACGGGCGGTGGGTGAGTCTGGCCGACCCCGAGGGCAATGAGTTCGATCTGGTGGCCAGCTAGTCCTCAGCTAGTCCGGCAACGCTCGGTGGGCTACCGTCGGTGTTCGGGTGGTCTGACCTAATTGGAATGGGTGTGCATGTCCGAAGCACCGCGAGCTGGCGACGGGTCCGACGACGCCGCCGACGGAGCGCGAATACGTCTGCTCAACGCCGCCGCTGAACTGTTCTACAGCTAGGGCATTCAGCGCGTCGGCATCGAGCGGGTCATCGAGAAGGCCGGCGTTCCGGAGGCCACCCTGGTGGAGGCGTTCGGCAGCAGGGACGAGCTGGTTCGCGCCTATCTGCGGTTGCGGCACAGTCGGACTCGGGAGCGAATTGCACGTGAACTCACGCGCTACCACACCCCAAGGGACCGGCTGATCGGCGTCTTCGAGATTCAGGGGATGGCGTTCAGCGAACCCGGCTTTCGTGGCTGCGCCTTCGTCAGCGCCAGTGCCGAGTCCTTGCCCGGCGGTGTGGTCGAGGAGGTTGCGGCCGAATACCGCAACTGGGTTCACAATCTCTTCCTGGACCTCGCCTTCGCGGCCAAGGCCTCATACCCCGAGGAGCTGGCAGAACAACTGGTGATCCTCTACGACGGCGCAGGCATCTCGGCGTGGCTGGACCACAAACCGGCGACCGTGCAGGCATCGCGGAGCATGGCTACCGCTCTGGTGGATGCTGCCATCACCCCCTGAGCGCGGTCACCGACGAATGCGCTGCCAGACCCGACGCGCCACGCCATCGGACCCGCCGGTCGGCGGTTGGCGCTCCGCGTAGGGCCATGGCCGATTGCGTTCTGGCACCGAGGATGTCCGAGCCTGCTTCAGCTGCATCCGCAGGTGTGCTCGCAGGTGGTGCAGATCGGGGTCGTCCCACCGGTTGTCGGTCTCGATCGGGTCGGCGGTCAGGTCGTAGAGTTCCCATTGGTCGTCGAGCGGGTCGGTCCGGTACGCCTCGCCGCCGATGCCGTTGGTCGCCAGCTGGCGTACCCCTGGTTCGGTCCAGGTGGACGGGTCGTCGAAGGTGCGCACCAACTTCCAGAGATGTCCCGCGCCGAGGGCGGCGTCGACGTCGTCCACCCGGATGACCAGCCCCTCGAAGTTGGAGGCGACGTGGGCGGGAATCTTGATGCGCAGTGGTGTCGGCGGATTCACCGTCAGGCCCATTTGCCGAGCCGTCGCCGACGCACCCGTGTCGCCTTCGAGCACGTTGTCCCGCGTCATCAGGTAGATCGCCCGGTGATCATCGGCGGACGCCCCGTCCACCACGGGCATCAGGTCACGGCCAGGTAGTTCGTGGACTTCCGAGAACGACTCGGACAGCTCGTCTGCCACGACGTCGACGTCGATGGCCGCCGCACCCAGAAGGGTGGGCACCAGGTCGACGTGTGACGTCGGGGCGGCGACGACGCGGGCCCGCGTCGCATCCTCGCCGATGCGGGCGATGACGAACGGCACCCGGGTGGCCTCGTCGTAGAGGTTGAACCACTTCTGGTGCAGGCCACCGCGCGCGCCGAGCAGATCGCCGTGATCCGAGGTGCGGACCAGGACGGCGTTGTCGGACCCACCCTCGGTGACGGCGCGGCGCACCCGATCCAGAGGGCCGTCGACCTCGGCGTGCAACCGGTAGTAGAGGTCGCGGTACTGCTGCGCATTGCGCTTGTAGCCGCGTCCGATCGCAGGTGCAGGGCCGTAACCGGAGTAGTACGCCTCGCGAAACGCGATCTGGGCGGCGGGTTTGGTGCGCAGGTCCTCGTCGGCCGTTGGCGCCGCAGGCACGTGCGGCGGATCCAGCGAGGGCGAGGGGGTCAAGGGACTGCGCCGTTGCCATGCCGGGAACAGCACGATGTCGTGCGGATTGACGAAGCTGGCGACCAGCAGGAACGGGCGCAGCGCGTCGGCGTCACCGGCGCGACGTCGCGCGTACCGGTCATTCAGCCAGGCGACGATTCGATCGGCGAACAACGGATCGCGCCGAAAGCCGCTGTTGGACATCGCCGCACCGTGAGGTTCGGGGCCGACCCAGCCGGAGAAGCCGTAGGGTTCGAGCGGGTCGGCGTCCAGATAGCGCTGTACGGCAGCGTGGTCGACGACGCCTTCGTCATCGTTGGTGGCCAGTGGTTCACCCGTGTCTGGGTCCTCGAGGTCGGCGTGCGAGATGTGCCACTTGCCGTCGTAGTGGGTGTCGTAACCTGCGGCTCGGAACCAGTTGCCGAGAGTGGGCACCTCGCCGGCGCGCAACCACCGCAGCCGTGAATCGTCGTACCTCTTGCCGATGCCGTCGGTCTGCGTGACCCCGTGCAGATCGGGGTAGTGGCCGGTGAAGATCGTCGGTCGGCTCGGCACACACGCCAGGGAGCCCGTGTAGTGCCTGGTGAAACTGACCCCATGTTCGTCGAACCAGCGACGTCCGCCGAGGGCGCGTTTGCGCCACGCCGCGACGTCCGCCGATTCGTATGGCGGTACCGCGCGTTCCTCGTCGGTCATCAGGATGACGATGTCGGGGCGGTCAGCCATGCGTGTTCTCCGTTCGTCGTGCCAGCCCGGCGAGCATCGCGTCGGACTCCCTGGCCATGCCTCGGCACACCACCCACTCGGCGGCGCGGGCCACCGGGTTGGTGCCGATCTCGACCCTGCTGGTGAGCGTCACCTCGGTTGCGCCGCCGGCAGGTCTCAACGTCCAGCGGTTGACGACGGTGCGCAGCCGACTGGGCAGGCCTTCGATGTCGTAGGCCAGGGCCGCGGGTGGGTCGAACTCGGCGATGCGCTCCACCACTGCATTGCGGCCCACCTGCACCCGCCGGGTGGTTCCCACCGCGTCACCCTCCGGACCGTGGTTCAGGATGCAGGAGTGATCGGCGTTGGTCGCCCACGCGCTCAGGGAACCGAAGTCGGCGAGAACGTCCCAGATCGCCTGCGGCTGGGCGGTTATCGTGCGGCTGCGGCTGATGTCTGCCACCTCTTCATCCAACACCATGAAGGGGGTGGATGTCGGGCCTCTCGACGAAATGACGGGGCGCGCCTGCGTGCCATTGCGTCGACGGTCGATCCGGTGACTGCCTCAGCGTGGCTCTCGTACTGGGGATTCCTGGGTGATGACGTCGGTCAGTTTCTCGATTCGTTCGAGCAGAATGAGCACCTTCTGCTCGAGGTCGTCGCGGAACGCGTCGATCTGCGCAGCCGTTGCCGCTTGCTGGGCCGTGTCCTCTTCCGCGACCCGCTGGACGATCCACGACGCAAGTGTCGCGGTCACCACACCCACGAGGCTGATCCCCCCGATCATGAGCGCGACGGCGATCAGTCTGCCCCGACCGGTCACTGGAGCCGCGTCGCCGTAGCCGACGGTGGTGACGGTCTCGATCGACGACCAGACGGCGTCGCCGAAGTTCTTGATGTTCGAATTGGGCTGTGATCGCTCGGCTTCCAGGAGCGCCAACGAGGCCGCGTAGATGAGTAGGACGGCGCCGGAGGCTCTGAAGTCACTGGCCCCCCATGGCAATCGGTTCGTTGGCAACGTCAACGAGGATTGCACGACGGAACGTTGCGTGGTTACCCGACTGACATTGAATTCACAGCAAATGCCTGCTGCGTTCCACCCTTCGAGAGCGCGAGCCGCCCGATCTAGATCATGTCGTTTCTGGTCAGCCACCGCATCACGGGCCAGCCGACGAACACCGGCAGCCAGCAGGTCAGCACCCGGTACAGCAGCACGGAGGGGACGGCGACGGCGGCGGTGACTCCGAAGGCCGTGAGACCACCGATCAGTGCCGCCTCGACGGCGCCGACGCCGCCCGGTGTGGGAGCGGCCGAGGCGAGGGTGCCGCCGATCATCGTCACGACGGTGACGGTGACGAAGGTGGTGCCGCCGCCGAACGCGTTCACGCTCGCCCACAGCGCCAAGGCCGCACCGAGAGTCGTTGCAGCACAGCCGGACACGATGAGCGCGAGCCGCTTCGGCTCGCGTGCCAGCTCGATCAGTTCTCCGCCCAACTCCTTGAGGCGGGGCCGTAGCGCCGTACCGAGCCAGCGTCGCAGCTGCGGCACGAAGGTGAACGTGCCGACGATGCCGAGTGC
>NZ_JBOGDD010000772.1:0-6526 GCF_050701675.1 Mycobacterium sp.
ATGCAGGACAGCGCATCGCCCGGCTGCGGCAGCACGGCGAGCGAGCCGACGTCGCAGGGCGCTGCCTGGTTGGTGTGGCCGGGGCTGGTGACCGAGACGCCGGCCACGGGGTTGACCAGGCTGAAGCTGACCGGGACGCCGTCTTCGACGGTGACGCCGGCGCCATCGGTGACCAGCGCGCCGAGCACGCTGGTGAAGCTGCCGTCGCCGTTGTCGGAGCGCTGATCGACGAACAGGTCGACCTGGATGAGGGCGGCCAGCGCGCCGCGCACGGCGACGGTGGCCTGGGTGGTGCGGTTGAGCGCGTCGGTGACGGTCACGACGGCGTTGCCGATCGTGGCGCCGCCGGTGAAGGTGACGGTGTCGCCGTTGCCGACCGTCGTGGCACTGAGGCAGCCGGCGGTGGTCAGCAGGGTGAACGGCGGCCGGGCGCCGCTGACGACGAAGTCCTGGCTGGTGCCGTCGCAGCTGGGCGATCCGGTGACGCCGGCGAGAACGCTCGCCTGCATCGGCGAGATGACCGGCAGTCCGGGCGTATCGGTGGCGGTGGCGGTGGCGGTGGCCGAGGGGGTGAAGGTCTGGGTCGGCGTCGGCGTCAGCGTCGGCGTCGACGTTTCGGTCGGCGTGAGCGTGACCGTGGCGCTCGGCGTCGGGGTGACCGTCGGCCGCTCCGTCTGCGTCGGCGCCGGCAGCACCTGACCGATGTACGACGCGGAGGCGTTGCCGTTGCCGCCGAGCGTGGCCTGGTTCAGCGCCGAAGCCTCGACATCGATTGCCACGACCAGTGTCGAGTCCGGCCCGTTCAGGGCGGCGTCGACAACGAGGAAGGCAAAGGCGTTGAGGCCCGGCACGAGAGAGCCGAAGCTCTGGCCATCCGGCAGGAGGGTCTCGGAGAAGCCCACCAAGGTGACATGATTGTTCCCGGGTCCGGTCAGTCGGACAGAGAGGGTGGTGCCGGCGACCAGCGGGTTGAAGTTCTCGTCGCCGACGAAGAGGAGGAATGCCTGTCCGCCGCCGTTCATGATCGAGAAGGTCGGCGGGTCGAGGACGATGACCGGACTGCCCGAGAAGGTGACGTCGGCGCTGGCGGAGAGCAGGGCGTTGCCGTCCCACACACCCGGCGTCTGGCCGGCATCCCAGATCTGGTTGCCGTTGACGTCGATGAACTTCTCATCGCGATGGTCGTCGTAGCGGCCGTTCAGGTTCGTATCCTGGAACGGTTCGGGGTCGTTCCACTTGCCGTTGCTGTTCTGGTCGGTGAACGGTTCCGGCGGATCGAAGCGATTGTTGCCATCGGTATCGATGAACGGCTCCGGCGCATCGGTGAACGGCTCGTTCGCATCGTGCTGGCCGTTGCCATTGCTGTCGATGAACCCTTCCTCGCCGCGCGTCGTGGCGAGGACGGTGACGATGCCGTTGTCGGGGATCCCGCCCTCGGTGATCAGCGTGGTCGAGGCCCGACCGGACTCGTCGGTGACCACCTGCTGCGCGACGCTGGCACCGTTGGTGGTGAAGTTGACCACCGTCCCCTCCGCCACGGCGTTGCCGAAGCGGTCGTTGAGGAAGGCCGTGATCTCATCCTCCAAGCCGAGGCGCACCAGGCCCGGGACGTTGAGGAACTCGGAAGCGAGGCTGAAGCGCGTCGCCACCGGCAGGCCGCCGGTGATGTTCACCGGGGTAAACTGGTTGAGCACCTCGAAGGTGCCGTCGCCCTCGACATCGACGGCGACGGTCAACTGCACGGCCGTCGCCTGCGAGCCGGCGAACACGGTCAGGGTCACCAGACCGTCCTCGTTCGTCTCGCCCTCGAGCGGCGTGATGCGCACACCGCCGACCGCGGTGAGGAAGAAGCGCACCGGGATGCCGGGGAGGACCGTGTTCTCGCGATTGCGCACGCTGAAGGTGACGAGCGATTGATCGACGCCGCCGCTGGCGCGGACGCCGATGTTCGACGGTTCGACGGTCTCCAGCACGACCGACGAGGGCACATCGAGCCCTGGCGGCGGCGGGATGGCTTGGGACGTGATGGCGATGGGCAGCTGCGTCGCCGCCGTACGGGCGATGCCGCCGCCATAGACGAGGACGTCGAACTCGTCGTCCGCGACCACCGTCCCCGCTGGGATCGTCAGCGTCGCCGAGGCGACGCCGTTCTGGTCGGTGACCACGTTGATGTAGAAGCCGTCGACGCCGGGACGGAAGGACCCGACCGGGCTGTCGAGGGTCATCTTGGCATTGGGTACCGGGTTGCCGTTCGGGTCGCGCACGATGGCGCTGACGATGGTGAGCGCCGACTGCGTCTGCGTCACCGCCACGCTGTCCGGATTGGCCACCGCCACCACATCGAACACAGCGTTGGGCAGCGTCAGGGTGCGGGTCAACGAGGCCTGGCCGGCTTGCGCGGTGATCACCACCTCGGTGCCCGACAGGGCGATCGGGAAGAAGAGACAGGTGGTCGCGTTGCCGGGTTGCGCACGCACCGGAATGCCGGTTTGTGATGCGTACTCCTGGGTGTCGCACGGCGCCTGGCTGTTGGTGACCGGGAAGCCGATGATGGAGATACCCTGCGGCAGCGGATCGCCCGGCGTGAACGGTGCCATGATGAACGACACGGGCGTACCGTCCTCGACGGTGTTGCCCTGCAGGTCGGTGACCTGGGCGGTCAACATCGTGAGCGAGGTGGCGTCGTTGTTGGTCACCGCGAGACGGTTGAGCGAGGTCGAGAGGCGTCCCGGCAGACCGGCGGTGACGGTGATCACGAGCCCGGTCGAAATGATGCAGCGCTCGCCCGGCGTGGCCGGGTTGGTGCACGGCTGGGTGAACTCGTCGCCGAGCGCGGAGGGCACCTCGGCGTCGACCACGATCGAGCCCAAGCCGCTGCCGGCGCGCACCTGGATCTGCGCGTTGCCGGCGCGGTCGCTGTAGGAGACGAAGCGGTTGCGCGGATCGAGGTCGCAGGTGGCACCTGGATCGCACTGATCGCTGTTGTCGCACTGTCGGGCGACCGGCGCCGAGCAGTAGCCGCCGAGCGTGTTGACCGGCAGCAGGAGCGCCCCGACGGCGGTCGTATGTGGTGACAGGGAGAAGCGTACTTCGCCGCGGTCCAGGCGGCCGCCCTGATTGTCGAACACCGTCGCGACCACCGAGCTCTGTTCACGCACGCCGGAGCCGCGCACCCGGATGCGGGTCGGGCTGCCGCTCATGGTGACGCTGGCGGGGGAGCTGTCCTGGCCCGACGGGACGTTGTTGGCATTGCAGGGTTCGCGGCCGTCGACGACGTAGACCTGCACGACGCCTTCGACGCCGCCGGCGCGACTGCGGATGTTGTAGGGAACCACGTTGCCGTTGTCGTCCCTGATCACCGGCACGCCGGCGGGGATCTGCAGCGTCGTGGTGGCGATGCCGTCCTGGCCGTTGACGGTGCGCGCCGTGGCGGTGAGCGGAATTGCCTCGCCGACCGGCGTCAGGAAGAGCACGTCGACGTCGTTGATCGGCCGGTTGTCGCTGTCGAAGATGATCGCGCGCAGCGTCAGGCCGCCGCCGACCTCGGTGCCGCACGTGCTGTCGCTGATCTGCATGAGGATCGTTTCGATCTTGCGGTCGGCCGCGCCGGCGGTGATCTCGAACGAGACCTCGCCGCTGACGGCGCCGGCCAGGGCGGTGACGACCACCTCACCGGGCGCCGCCATGCCGGGGGGAATGAGGATCTCCACCTGGGCGACGCCTTCCTGCGTCGTGCCATCGGGCAGGACGATCCGGCGCGTGGTGGTGGCGATCGGGCGCAGCGTCCCGATCTTCGGGAGGAAATCGAAGATCAGGCTGACATCGTTGACCGGACGGTTGTTCTGATCGAAGGCGAAGGCAAAGACCTGCACCGCCCCGCCCCGCTGCGAGCTGATCGTGAACGGCGAGGTCTCCATGTACAGGGTGCGCACTTCGGAGAGGTCCATCGGCGTCGGCGTCGGGGTGCCGATGCCACCCGCGGTGACCGTCGGGACCGGCGGCGGCGCGCCCTGGACGGAGATGCGCACCGAGACGTTGATGCCCAGGATCGGCACGCTCGCGGTCAGCGTCGCCGAGGCGCCGAAGAGGCCCTCGACCGACCCCGCGAAGATGCCGTCATCGTTGGTGGTGCCTTCGTCGGGAAGGACGCGCAGCGCCGTCGAGCTCGACATGGTCACCAGCGCATCGGCGACCGGCTGGTGCGAGTTGTTGCGCACGGTGACGGTGAACGGGGTCTGCGCGCCGACGCCGATGATGAGCTGGCCGACGCCGATGCAGACGCGGTTGGAGTCGTCGCACACCTCGTTCGGCACCGGCGTCGGGCCGCCGCCCGTCCCGCCGCCGCTGCCGCTGCCGCCACCGCCGCAGCCGGCGAGCAGAGCCATCGACGCAAACGCCACGATTCCAATCAGCCGTCGGCCCATCCCAAATCCCTCCGCAGTCCCCGCTGTCCGCTGGTTGCCGCCGCCAGTGCGCATTACATCCTCACTGAGTGTCGTCGCAGTTGTTGGCGTCGAAGAAGCCGGCGACCAGGCCGGCCTTGACCGTAAAGCCCTGGCCCGTCGAATCACTGGCTTCGAAAGTGACGTTGGTCTGATACGTCTGCGGCACGACGTTGCCCTGAGTCGGCAGACCGGTCAGCGGATCGACACCTGGGCATGTCTTGCCCTCGCCCTTGATCAGCTCCTTGAAGGCGAAGGTGAAGAGAAGGACCTCAACGTCCACCTGGTCGTGGACGCAGTCGTTGCCGAACAAGCAGTCCGTATCGAGCCCGCACTGCTGGTTGGGCTGGTTGCTGCACCGCCCGCCCGGCATGATGATGTTGATGTCCACACTCAATGGCGGCACGCCGCTGCCTGGCACCGACACGGTGTAGCGCTGCAGGCGGATGTCGGCGGTGCCGTTGTTGACGAACTGCGCGATGGCCCGCGTCTGCGTGAAGCTCTCAAAGGTCTCGTCGCCGAAGATGCCGTCTTCGCCGAAGTCGCAGATGGTCGCACAGACATCGACGTCCGCCGAGGTATTGCCGACGATATCCTGTTGTTCGATCCCCTCGCCGGTGAAGCCGAGGAAGGTGAATGTCAGCTCATCGGTGCTGCCGTCCCCGCTGAACCCGGCGCTGCCGCACCCGACCAGACCCACCAGAACACAGAACCCCATGACGTACGTCGTCGTTCGCAACCACCACATAACAGCCTCCGCAAGTACCGTTCGCGCGCCGCGCGCTGGGCGACGCTGCGATCGGTGTTGTCAATGATGCCTTCCGCTCAGTGAGCGCCTCCGGCTTGGGCGAGGATCTCGTCACCGCTCAGCGGCACGAACCGGGTGCGGCCGATGTCCTCGAGACACACGAACTTCACCTTGCCACCTGACATCTTCTTGTCCGTCTCGACGGCGAGCACGAGGTGGCGGCCGATCAGCTCTTCGGGGATTTCCACCGGCAGCCCGGCGCGTTGCAGCAGGGCGATCAGGCGGTCCGCCACCGCCGGCGGGCACACGCCGCGCGCCGCCGAGAGGCGCGCCGCGAAGGCCATGCCGATGGCGATCGCCTCGCCGTGCAGGTAGCCGCGATAGTCGGTCAACATCTCGACCGCATGGCCGACAGTGTGGCCGAAGTTCAGCACCGCCCGGTGGCCGCTCTCGCGTTCGTCCTCACCGACCACCGCCGCCTTGATGGCGCAGTTCTGGCGCACGACTTCGATCAGCAGCGTCTCGTCGAGCGCCATGATCTGGTCGAGCTGCGCTTCGAGCAGGTCGAACAGCGCCGGGCCCAGGATGGCGCCGTGCTTGATCACTTCCGCCATGCCGGCCTGCACCTGGCGGCGCGGCAGGGTGCGCAGCGTGGCGACGTCGATGAACACCAGGCGCGGCTGATGGAAGGCGCCGATCAGGTTCTTGCCGCCCGGATGGTTGACCGCGGTCTTGCCGCCGACGCTCGAGTCGACCTGCGCCAGCAGCGTCGTCGGCACCTGGATGAACGGCACGCCGCGCTGGAAGGTCGCGGCGGTGAAGCCGGCGAGGTCGCCGATCACCCCGCCGCCGAGCGCGATCAGCGGGCAGTCGCGATCGAGGCGGGCGTCGATCAGGCGATCGTAGAGGAAGGCGAGCCAGGCCAGGTTCTTGTGCTCCTCGCCGTCGGGAACCTCGATGAAGGTCGGCTCGAAGCCGGCGGCGCTGAGCGATTGGGCGACGGGATCGCGGTAGTACGACGCGACCACCGGGTTGGTGACGACGGCGGCGCGCCGGCCGAGGCCGAGCTCCTGCAGGCGCGCGCCGAGGCGCGGCAGCGTCCCCGCCCCGATGGCGATCGGGTAGGAGCGCTCGCCCAGGTTGACCATCACGGTCGCGTTGGCCGCCGAGCTCACGCCGGCACCTCGCGGCGCGGCAGGGCGCGCAGCAGCGCTTCGATCTCGTCGACGATGGCGTCGAGCGGCCGGTCGGAGGTATCGACGCTGGCGTCGGCGCGCGCGTAGGCGGCGGCGCGTTCGGCGAGCAGCGCGGCGATGCGCTGCTCGGGGTGGTCGCC
>NZ_JBOGDD010000773.1:0-1542 GCF_050701675.1 Mycobacterium sp.
CCCCCACGCCATCTTGAAAATCGCGTGGGGGTAATCCACGTTCGGCGCGAAGGTTGGGGGCGTCAGACCTGGGAGTCGGGGAAGGCGACCACCGACAGGAACCGGATCGGCACCGCAACCAGGTCAACCGGTCCGTGGGCGCCCTCGCCGTCGAGCTGCAGTGAGTCACCCGGGTGCAGGCGGTACACCGAACGGCTGTGGCTGTAGTCCATCACGCCTTCGAGCATGTAGATGAACTCGGTGCCGGGGTGCTGGAACAGCGGGTAGGTCTTGCTCTTCTCCGACAGCGTGACCTCGAGGCATTCGAGCCGCTTGTGCTCGCCACGCAGAGAGCCGAGTAGCTGATACTCGTGGCCCTCGCGGGTGCCGTTGCGGACGATGCGCGCCCCGGTGCCCGCCTTGACGAACGCCGCGGGCCGCTCGACGTCGGCGCCGCGGAACAGTGTGGTGACGGGAACGTCGAAGCCCTTGGCAAGCAGCGCGAGGGTCGACAGGCTGCATGACGTCTGGGCGTTCTCGATCTTGCTCATCATCGCCTTGGAGATGCCGACGCGGGCCGCCATGTCCGCGACCGTCAGCCCCTGCTGTTGGCGCAGTTGACGCACATTGCGTCCGATGGCGGCCTCGAACTCCAACTCGTCTATCGCCTCGCTGGGGTCGCGGTCGCGGGCGGTGCCTGACTTGTTGCGGAGCAGCGGTTCGTGATCGTCGGGGGAGGTCACGGTCCCAGTCTCCATCCTCGACGGCTAACGCATCTCGCCCGCGCCGACATACGGGTGCGGCGTCCGCAGCGGGTCGCCTTCGGCGAAGCGGGACAGCCGGAAGTCGGTTTCCGGGATGCGTGGATCGGCGCTGCGTCCGTCGATCACCAGATCGGCGATGAGCTGGCCCACCGCCGGCGCGATCTTGAAGCCGTGTCCGCTGAACCCGGCGGCGACGAGCAGTCCGTCGATCCCGCTGCGGGAGATCACCGGATTCCAGTCAGGGGTGACGTCGTAACAGCCGGCGTAGCTGCCCGTGATCGCGGCGTCGGCGAAACCGGGGAACCGGGTGCCGACGCGCTCGATCGTGATGTCGATGAAGTCCTCTTCGGCCCGGTTGAGGTAGGCGTCGGGATCGGCGTCCTGGACGTGCGACAGGTCGCTGTTGCCGAACAACACCTCACCGCCCGGTTCCGGCCGGATGTACTGCAGGGAGATCAGGTCGGAGAAGACCGGTACGGGACCGAGTTCCACGCCGGGGGAGATCATCACGATCTGCTCGCGCACGACGCGGATGGGCACGTCGATCCCGTACTGCGCCAAGAGGTCCCGAGTCCAAACACCCGTGGCGACGACGACGGTGCCCGCCGCCACGTCGGTGCCGTCGGCCAGTCGAACGCCCGTCACGCGGTCGCCGTCGAGCAGCAGATCCGTCATCGCGGTGCCCTGCCGGATGCGCACGCCCGCGGCCCGCGCCCCGATCGCGAACGCCTGCGCCGTCCGGTACGCGTCGCCGAACCCGCCCCTGGCCTCGTAGGCGAACGCGGCGAACGGCTCAAGG
>NZ_JBOGDD010000774.1:0-13657 GCF_050701675.1 Mycobacterium sp.
ATCATCGTCCTGTGCGTCTCACGCCCACCGGGGCACGATCGAGGATCTCCTCAACGAGCGCGACGAAATAGCGCTGCCGATCTCCGATCAGGTGACCGGCTAACTCTTGTTTGAGTCCCCACAGCACCTGGCTCCTTCCGGATGAGCACGCAGGTAATCGCGAAAGTCGACCCGATCGCGGTGCACGCTGCTGCCGGACGAATCGCCATGGCGCGGCGGTCCCGGGGCGCTCCTCGGTGCATCATGCAGCAAAGGCGCAGAGTCTGGGTGTAGACGGCATCAGCATCGAAGGGGTGCGGCAGGCTCACCATGCGGCGAGTCGGCTGCACCAACACCGATCGCGCCATCGTGGACTCGCCTCGACGCTTGCTCAGCGCGAGACGGGACAAGCTGATGCGGTGGGTGCCCAGGCTCAGCTGCTGGCCACGATACGTCGAGCGGTCTGGAGCCGACGCTCGAGTAGTGGCCTGCCCCGGGTGGCGACCGCTTGCAGGACGTGCGGGGGCGCAGTTTCGGGTGTGCCGCTAGAGAACGGTGGCTCGGGTGCGTACTCGATGGAGAGTTGGACCGCTTGGGCTTCGTCGAGCCCCCGCAGTTCAGCCGCGACCATCAGGGCTGCATCGATACCAGCAGTGACACCCGCGGCAAACACGAAGCTACCATCGGTGACCACGCGCTCGGTGACGGACGTTGCACCGAAGATCGGAAGGATGTCGAGTGATGCCCAGTGTGTGGTTGCGCGCCGTCCGTGCAGCAGCCCTGCGGCACCCAGCAACAGCGCGCCGGTGCACACCGACAACACGCATCGAGCACCAGATGCCTGCTGTTGCAGCCAATTCAGGAGCCGTTGGTCTTCCATGTAGGCTTGCTGACCGGGCCCACCAGGAACGTGCAGAACATCCAACTGTGGTGCGTCTTCGAGTATGCCATCGGGTAGGAGTCTCAGTCCGTGACAATCACGGACGGATTGTAGTGATAGCCCGTATGTGGTGTACGTGACGTTGCTCAGCGATGCGAGCACTTCGAAGGGGCCGGTGAAATCGATCTGATCCATGTCGTCGAAGATGACGGATCCAATCTTCAGATTCTGCTGGTGCTGCTTGGCTTCATCGAGATCGCTCATGCCCCCATTGTTGATGCAAAAGAGACCCCTCGCGTCGCTCTTTGCGGCCAGTTTTCGTCTGACTTCTGCCATTAGGCGGTCGGCCGTCTGTGTGCGCGGTAGGGCGTGAAATTCCACGCCGGCACCGCGTTCGACGCCTCGGCGGTGAAGGCATCCTTCGACCGGCGGCTGGCGGTCAACCAGGGCCAACGTCTTGGGCTCGGCATCGATGCAGAACACCTAAGGTCCCTTCACTCGCATTAGACTGGCTTATGTGAGCCTGGATGCCCAACAGCTTGCGGCCTTCGTCGCCGTCGTCGAACTGGGTGCCTTCGATGCCGCGGCGGCGAGGCTGCACGTGACGCCCTCGGCCATCAGCCAACGGGTCAAGGCGCTCGAGACGCGGGTGGGCCAGGTGCTCGTCGTCCGGGAAAGGCCTTGTCGGGCAACGGCAGCTGGAATACCGCTGTTGCGGATGGCCGCACAGGCGGCGATGTTGGAGGCCGAGGCGCTCGCGGAGACGGGTGGCGGGGGACCGGAGGGCCAGACCAGGGTCGCGCTTGCGGTCAACGCAGACTCGATGTCGACGTGGTTCACGTCGGTGCTCGGACGGTTACCGGGAGTGCTCTTCGACATCCGGATCGAGGACCAGGACCACTCGGCACGTCTCTTGCGCGAGGGCGCAGTCATGGGAGCGGTGACCACGGAGCGGACACCGGTATCCGGCTGCCGGGTGCAGTCGTTGGGAGTGATGCGGTACGTGCCCGTCGCCTCCGGCGCCTATGTCCAGCGGTACCTGTTGGACGGCTTCACCGCAGGTTCCGCGGGACGCGCACCGACCCTGGCGTGGAATCACGAAGATGCCCTGCAGGACAGGTTCTTGCGCAAGGTATTTCGCCGTGCGCTTGCCAGACCGGTTCACTACGTGCCGACGGCCGAGGGATTCGCGGCGGCTGTCCGGGCGGGGCTGGGCTGGGGCATGTTTCCGCAGCAACTCGCCGCGGCCGAACTGGCGGCCGGCTCGCTCATCAGGATCGCCGACGTGCACCTCGACGTGCCGTTGTTCTGGCAGTGCTGGAAGTTGGACAGCCCGATGGTCCACGCCATCACCGAGGAGATACGGTCCGCGGCGGCGATTCTGCGCAAGCCGGTAGCGGTAGCGGGGTGACGTCCTCCTACCGCATGAATCCGGTGAGTAACACGGCGCCGGCGATCAACAGAATCCACGCAATGGCAGGCACCACCCAGCCCCCGCGCCGACGGGCGGTGACGAACGACGCACCTATCGCAAGGAGCGCGACGACGGGTGCGCCGTAGACCACCGGCCCGAACACGGCATCAGCCGACCCCAAGTGGGGACAGCTCTGATCGGTGCATCCGGAGGTTCCGAGAGCCAGGCCATAGGCGAACACGACGAGCGCGGCAGCGCCGACGGCGGTGAGCAGGGCCAGCGCCCAGTTGACCTTCGTTTGGATGCGCGACGCCCCGGCAGGATGCTGGTCGGCGCCCGCAGTGTTGGTTTCGGTGACCATGCCCGAACTCCCTCCTCGCCACGCGACGTGTCAGACCCCCCCGGTTTACCCGCACCGTCGAGCAAGCAAACGCGTTTGAGAGCTCGGGCAAAGGGAAGCCGACGTGCGTGGGCGATGCCGATGACGTCGAGAAGCGGTGGCACGACCCCCGCGCGGTCCGCGCCGCGGTCCGCTACGTCGTGGCCGTCATCGCGGTGGCAGCCGTCGCCTTCACGGTGTACGTCCTTGGCGACCAACACGATCTTCGATGGGCCTTCGCCACCCCCGGTGTTCTCTTCGTCGGTGCGCTGGGCGCCTTCGTCAAGACCTATCGCGACTGGCGTGCCCACCGCATGTGGCCCATCTGGCAGGGCGCAGGCTGGTTTCTGCTCACGACGACGCTGATGTCGTTCGGCATTCCGTCGATGGGTGTCCTCGGGTAGCTGCCCTAGGTCTCCAGTGCGGCCTTCAAGTGCGCGGCCGATGCGGCCTTGAGGTGGGTGAGGTCTGATGCCACCGTCGCGAACGTGTAGCCCTCGTTCAGGCGGCGGGCCGCGATCTCGCCGGCGGGGGTGTGGATCCCGGCGGCGATCCCGGCCGCTGCGGCGGCCTGCCGGACTCGGGTGACGGCCGCTTCGAACTGGCCGTCGACGGACACGTCGCTGGGAGATGCGCCACCGACGGCAAGCCTGAGATCCGAGGGCCCCACGTAGACGCCGTCGAGTCCGGGTACCGCACAGATGGCCTCGACGTTCTCCAGTCCGAGCGGGGTTTCGATCATCGCGATGACGACGGTGTCGCGGTCGGCGTCGGCAGGGGTGGGCCCGATGCGCAGCTGCGACCGCATCGGGCCGTAGGACCGGATTCCGGTGGGTGGGTACCGGCTGGCGGCGACGGCCAGGGCGGCGTCCTCCGCGGTGTCGATGAGCGGCACGATGACTCCGGTGGCACCGGCATCGAGTGCCCGCCCGATGGGGGTGGCGTCGTTGGCCTCGACGCGGACGAGGCCAGCCGGCCCGTGGGCGGAGTCGATCGCGGTCAGCCCGCGCAGCATGCCTTCGTAGCCGATGAGGCCGTGCTGCAGGTCGAGTGCGAGGTAATCCCAACCGATGTGGGCGAGCCACTCGGTGGAGACGGGACTGTCGATCACCGACCAGTACCCCAGGACCCGCTCACGGTTTCGAAGCCGGGCGGCGAAGTCATTGCTGGACATGGAAACGAACTCCTATCGGTTGTAGGCGGGCATCGTCCCATGCAGGGCGGTGCCCACGGCATCGCACGCCGCGACCAGGTCGTCGGGAAGCGGTCCGCGTGACAGCGCTTCGATATTGGCCTTCAGGTGAGATGTCTTCGATCCGCCGAGCAGGATCGGCCCGGTCGCGGGTTTGGCGCGCAACCAGCGCAGAGCGAGTTCGGTCATGGGCAGTCCGGCTTGCTCGGCGACACGTGCCAGGGCGGCGATCGCATCGAATATCTGTGTGTTCCAGTACCTCTCGCGGTACATCCCGGCTAGCCGGGAGTCGCCGAAGCGGCCTTCGGTGGGTGCCTCGGCGAACTGGTGTCTACCGGTGAGCAGGCCGCCGCCGAGCGGGTTGTAGACCATGGTGGTGAGCCCGGTGACCGCGGCGTACTCGGCGTATTCGTCTTCGATGCGCCGGGCGAGCAGGTTGTACAGCTGCTGGGCAACGATGGGTCTGGGAGCGCCGACGCGGTCGGCGACGTGGACGACTTCGCCGATCTGCCAGGCCGCGAAGTTCGAGACCCCGAGGTGGCCGACCTTGCCATCGGCGACCAGGGCGGCGACGGTCGCCAGCGTATCCTCCAGGGACGCAGCGCGATCGGGCTGGTGCAGGTAGAGCAGGTCGACGTGATCCGTGCCGAGCCGCGAGAGGCTGGCGTCGACGCTGAGCCGCAGACCCTCTGGCGACAGCGGGGAGTTGCCGTCGGTGTCACCGGCGTACATGCCGGCCTTGGTGGCGATGGTGACTGCGTCGCGTTTGTCGGCCAGCAGCTTCCCGAGGATGCACTCGGCCTCCCCGGCGGCGTACCCGTTGGCGGTGTCGATGTGCGTGATGCCGGCATCGAGTGCTGCCTCGAGTAACGCGCTCGCCCCGTCGATGTCGACGGTGTCGCCGAAGGTCATGGTGCCGAGCACCATCGGCGTGACGACGTCGGGCGTGAAGGTGTCGGGTGTGGTCACGACGCGGCTCCTGCGGGTTGCTTCGCCGTCGGGCGTTGGGACATGAGGTGGCGGGGTTTGATGCCGACCATCGCGGTCGGGTCGAGCGCGGCGGCTCGCAGCGCTTGCGTGTACGGCTCACGCGGGTGGGCCAGAACATCTGCGGTGGCGCCCATTTCGACGATCGTGCCCTTGGACATCACGGCTACGGTCGCGCTGATCTCGCGCACCACGCCGAGATTGTGGGAGATGAAGACGTAGGTCAGGCCGGTGTCGTGCTGAATCTCGCGCAGCAGGTCGAGCACCTGAGCCTGGACGGATACGTCGAGCGCACTCGTCGCCTCGTCGCAGACCAGGATCTCGGGTCCGCTGGCGAGCGCGCGGGCGATGCCGATGCGCTGGCGTTGCCCACCCGAGAATTCGGCGGGCCTGCGATGCAGAGCGGACGTGGGCAGACCGACCCGGTCCATCAGTTCCGCCGCCTTCTGCGCCCGCTGGCGTTTGTCGCGCACCCCCTGCAGCCGGAGTGGCTCGCCGACGATGTCGACGGCGCTCAGATGCGGGTCGAGGGATCCGTAGGGGTCCTGGAAGACCATCTGCACGCGAGAGCGGAACGGGCGCAACGCCTTCTCCGAGAGCTGGGCGATGTCGGTGCCGTCGACGACGATGCGCCCGGAGGTGGGGGTCAACAGCCGGACGATGGCCTTGGCAATGGTGGACTTGCCGCATCCGGATTCGCCGACGATGGCCACCGTCGCGCCGCGCTCCACGCTGAAGCTCACAGAGTCGACGGCACGGAACATCCCGGTGGCAACGGGATATTCGACGACGAGGTCTTCGACGGACAAGGCTGTCTGGCTCATGCCGGGACTCCTGCTTTCGCTGTTGCCGCACTCCACGGGCCCAGCACGGGGACGGCGTCGAGCAGCTTCTTGGTGTAGGCGTTCTGCGGGCGACGCACCAGGTCCTCGGCGTCCCCGTTCTCGACGAAGGCGCCGTTGCGCATCACGTAGATGCGGTCGGACATCAGCCGGGCGACTCCGAGGTCGTGGGTGATGACGAGCATGCCGATCCCGGTGCGCTCCTGCAGTTCGAGCAGCAGATCGAGGATGCTGGCCTGCACGGTGACGTCGAGCGCACTGGTTGGTTCGTCGGCGATGATCAGTTCGGGGCCCGCGGCCAACGCACTGGCGATCAGCACGCGCTGCAGCATGCCACCGGACAGCTGATGGGGATACTTCGCGAGTTGAGTGGCCGGGTCGGGGATGCGGACCTGCTCCAACAGTTCGATCGCCCGGGCGGTCTCTGCGGACTTGCCGCGTACCCCGCTGTGGCGCACGGCTTCTCGAAGCTGGCTTCCGACGGTGTGGACCGGGCTCAGGGCCGTCATCGGATCCTGTGGGATCAACGCGATGTGCTTGCCGCGGATCTCGGCGAGAGCCTTTGGGTTGCCGAGGATTTCACGGTCCTTGAATCGCACGGATCCGGAGAGCACCGCCAGGTCGTCGGCCAGCAGCCCGAGAATCCCCATCGCGGTGGTGGACTTACCCGATCCGGATTCGCCGATGATGGTGACCGTCTGTCCGGCCTCGATGGAGAAGGAGACTCCGTCGACCGCCCGGATGACGCCGGTGGCGGTGACGAGCTCGATCTGCAACTCGTCGACTTTCAGAAGGTTTCCCACGTCACGCTCCAGCTCTGTTCGGACGGAATCTGTTCAGGAATCCCCGCAGGCTCGATCCGGCGGGGCGGTCCCGCAAACCGTCGCCGAGCAGGTTCACTCCGACCACGAGCAGGACGATGACCAGGCCGGGCATGGTGACCAGCCACCACGAGGTGGTGATGTAGTCCTGGCCGTCGGAGATGATCCGGCCCCAGGTGGCGAACGGCCGCTGCGGGCCGGCGCCGAGATAGCTCAACGCGCTCTCGAGCAGGACGGCCTGGGCCAGCAGCAGCAGGACTACCAGCGAGGCCGCCTTGATGATGTTGGGCAGGATGTGACGGAACAGGGTCGCGAACTTTCCGAGCCCGAGGATGCGGGCCGCGGCGATGTAGGGCTTTTCGCGTTCGACCAGTACCAATGACCGTGTGATGCGGGCGATCTCGGGCCATTGGGCGATGGCGATGACGAAGGTGATGACGGGAATGGAGGGGCCGAACAGTGCAACGACGAGCAGCAGCATCATCAGCAGGGGAAGCGAGAGCTGGGCTTCCAGCAGGCGGCTGACCGCAGTGTCCACCCATCCTCCGAGATATCCCGCGAGCGAGCCAAGGGTCAGTCCGATGAGTCCCGAGACGATGATCGCGAGAACCCCGATGGTCAGCGATACCTGGCCGCCGAAGAGGACCCGGGCCAGCAGATCGCGGCCCAGTTGGTCGGTTCCGAAGAGATGTCCATCGGTGAGCGGTGGAAGCCGCCGCAGGCCTAGATCGGTGGCGTCCGGCGATGGGAGCGGTAGCACCCGGGCGAAGGCAACCGGCAGGATCACCGCGAGCGCACAGACGCTGCCCACCCAGATCTTGAGCCGACTGTCGCGAGCACGGCGGGTCACCCCAGCGCGGACGATGTCCCCGGCGGTGACCGCACTCGGCCGCTCGGTGTGGTCGGTGACGGTGGTCATCAGTTCGTACCCTTTCCGAGCCGTACCCGCGGATCTAGAAGCGGGTAGCAGAGATCGACGAGCAGCTGGACGAGGATCGCCAGAACCGCGGTGATCAGCACGGTGGCCTGGATCAGCGGATAGTCGCGGGTTTCCAGGGCCCGCACCACCAGCGATCCGACGCCGGGCCATGCGAACACCACCTCGACGACGACGACGCCGTTGAGCATCGAGGCGAACCGCGTCCCGAGCGCGGTGAGCACGGGAATCGCGGAGTTGCGCATGGCGTAGCGCCACGTGAGTTCGCGCTGCGTGAGCCCACGGGCGCGGGCAACGGTCATATAGGGCGCCAGGAACGAACTGACCATCTCCCGTCGGACCATCCGGGAGATCAACGCGACCTGGAGCACCGCAACGGTGACCGCGGGAAGGATGAGTGAGGACCACTGCGTGAAACCGGCGGACGGAAGGACCGGGATGAGGACCGCGAAGACGGTCAGCAGCATCAAGCCGGTCCAGAAGTCGGGCATCGACTGCCCGGCGATCGTGACGACGTTGGTGGCGAGCTCGCGGCGAGTGTCGGCGTGCCGGGCCATCCAGGTCCCAAGGGGAATGGCGACCACGGTGGTGAGCACGATGGCGGCGATGGCCAGCGTGATCGTGTACGGCAAGCGTCCGAGCACCACGTCGAGTGCAGGCGCCTGAAACGAGTACGACGTCCCGAGATCGAGCTGCAGCACGCCCTTGAGGTAGAGCAGGTACTGCGTGAATATCGATTGATCCAAGCCCATGGCGGAACGGATCTTGGCGAGGTCTTCGCTGGTGGCCAGTGGACCAGCCATCGAGTAGGCAGGGTCGCCTGGCGCCATCCGGATCAACACGAAAACGGTGCTGAGCGTGAGGAATAGGGTGAGGACGCTCTGCGCGAGTCGCTTGCCGACGTAGAGCGGCAGCGAGGACCGGCGCACTGCCCTCCTGCCCATGGGTGCCCCACGGGGCGGGCCGAGGATGTCGGGTTCGGCGAGTTGCTGTGTCAATTGTCCACCAACCGTCAGTGCTGATCTGGGCCGCTGGGGCGCGGCGTCCTTGTAACCCAGCTCACAATGCCATCGGTGCGTGATTCGCGCAAGTGGGACTTGCATATTGCGCATTACATGCAAGTCTGCGTACTCTGGCCGCTGTGTTCGCGATCACACCGAGCCGGCTGCGGGCCGGCGATCTGAGCCGCCCAACAATTGTCGGCACCTACTCGTCGAGAGGTCGATGATGGCCAAGCCTCCTTTGCAACAACGGTTTTCGAGAAGGACGCTATTGCGCTCCAGCCTGGCTCTCGGTGCCGGGCTTTCGCTCGGCTCGATCGCGGCCTGCGCCACTCCGACCGGCACGCCAGGGCCGCGCACGGCCAGCCTTGCGCTGAACCGGTCGGTGGTGAGTCTCGACAACAAACTCAATCAGTTCGACGCCGCACTCACGGTGCAACGCGCCGTGCGCGAGTCGCTGATCACCTTGGATCAACACCTCAAGCCGCAGCTGGTGCTCGCGGACAAGTTCGAGATGACCACGCCCACCCAGTGGTACGTGCACCTGCGGCCAGGGACCATCTACTCCGATGGCAGGCCGGTTCGGGTTCAGGACGTCGTCACCGCGATGAAGATGTACAGCCAGGTCAATGGGTCCTTCGTCGGTGCGTTCTTTCCCGAGTGGCCGACGGTCGACCAGATCGACGAGTCCAGCTTCACGCTGAACACCGTGCGCCCGGTCCCGGTCCTCGACTATCTGATGACGAACATCCTGATCACTCCGGCAGCCGACAACCGTCCCGAGGAGCTGCAGTCCGGGGTCGGGTCGGGTCCCTACGTCGTCACCGCCAGTAACCGCGGAACCGGCGACTACACACTCGTGAAGAACCCGAAGTACTGGGGCCAGGCGCCCAGTATCGACACCGTTGCAGTCCGCTTCGTCCCCGACGAATCCAACCGGGTGGTGGCACTGCGCAGCGGGCAGATCGACGTCGCCGACTCCGTGTCCCCGGATTCCGCGGACCAGCTCGACGGGCTGTCGGGAGTCACGATCGACCGCGTCGACGGGGTGCGGCTCAACCAGCTGTTCTACAACTTCCGCAAACCGCCGGGCCATCCGCTCGCCGACAAGCGGGTGCGTCGCGCACTGACGTACGCGATCGACGGCAAGTCGCTGATCGACGAAGTGATGCAGGGCTCGGCCACCGCGTCCAAGGGCGTCATCCCCATGACCCTCACCGGCGCGATCGAGACAGGCGAATACGTCTACGACCCGCCCCGCGCCCGCGCTGAGCTCGACGCGCTCGGAGTGAAGGACCTCGATCTCAAGATCATCTGGGAGAGCGGGGAATTCGTCGCCGACACCGACATCATGGAAGCCGTGGTCCAGATGCTCTCCGCGGTGGGGGTGCGCCCGAAGCTGCAGCAGTTCGAGCCAGGCGGGGACATCTTGAGCTGGCGTCAGGGCAAGGCGGGCGACTGGGACGTGCTCGGCAACGGGTTCCCCGGTCCCACCGGCCTCGGCATCACCATCATGCAGGGCATGTACGCGGGCACCGCGGCCAAGGAAGCCACCCGCGACACCTACCACGGCTATGTCTTCCCCGAAGTCACCGAGGCCATCACGCGCGCCTCTGAGGACACCGATCCCGCCCGGCGCACGGTGCTGCTGGCCGACGCCCAGCGCATGATCTGGGAGACCTGCCCGATGATGTGGTCGTTCGTCCCGAAGGTCGTCCTGGCGCGCAGGGACAGATTCGGCGACGTCGGGCTGCGTCCCACCAATTCCTACGACCTCAGCGCGGCCACCCTGCGTGCGTAACTCCCAGGCGGCCGCAGATCCGGAGCGCAGCATGACCGAACGAACAGCCACCACCCTGCTCGGAGACGCCGATGGCGTCGTGCGCTCGGGTGGGCTGAGCGGGCGATCCGATGCGCTCCTGCCCGCGCCGCAGGTGCAGAATCACGCGGCGAATCTCGCTGTCCTGCCCGATGGTTCGCTTGGCTGCGTCTGGTTCGCAGGAACTCAGGAGGGCGTTCCCGACATCAGCGTCTGGTTCTCCACCCTGACGCCGGGATCGGACCAGTGGTCGGCACCGGTCCAACTCTCCGATGACCCGAACCGCTCGGAACAGAACCCGGTGCTCTACGTCGCCGACGATCGACGCGTATGGCTGCTGTGGACCTCGCAGCACGCCGGGAATCAGGACACGGCCCGCGTGCTGCGCCGAATCTCCGGCGACGGCGGCCAGACCTGGGGGCCGACGCACGTGTTGGTCCCCGAAAGTGACGCCGGCGGGGTCTTCGTCCGACAGCCCATCAGCGTTCTGCGATCCGGTCGGCTGCTGCTTCCGGTGTTCCACTGCGTGCGCGTTCCCGGCCGCAAATGGGTAGGCGACCGCGACTACAGCGGCGTGATCATCTCCGACGACGGTCAGACCTGGCGCGAGGTGGTGGTTCCCGACAGCATCGGGTGCGTCCACATGAACGTCGGCCGACTGTCGGACGGAACGCTGGTCGCGCTGTACCGGAGCCGGTGGGCCGACTTCATCTACCGCAGCGTCTCGCTCGACGATGGCGAGACGTGGTCGGCTCCGGTGGCCACCGAGCTGCCGAACAACAACTCCTCGATCCAGTTCGTGGTTCTGCCCGACGATCGAATGGCCCTGGTGTTCAACAACTCCAGCGCTCTCGACGCGACTGAGCGACGCACGTCGCTTTACGACGAGATCGATGACGACGGGTTGGCGGAAACCGCCGAGACCGCGGTCCAGGGACCCATCGATGACGGCGACGGCCGGTCGGCATTCTGGGGCGCCCCTCGTGCTCCGATGACTTTGGCCATCTCGCATGACCGCGGGCTGACCTGGCCGACGCTGCGCGACCTGGAGACCGGCGACGGGTACTGCCTGACCAACAACTCCCGCGACGGACTGAACCGCGAATACTCCTACCCCAGCATCACCGCATCGGCCGACGGAGCGCTGCACATCGTCTTCACCCGATTCCGCCAAGCCATCGAATACGTCCGCGTCGACTCGTCGTGGGTGCAGGGTGGGTCGACACCGTGACGTCGCGACGTGCGCTCGTCACCGGCGTCAGCTCCGGCATCGGTGCGGCCGTCGCCGCGCGACTGCTCGACGACGGCTGGTCGGTGATCGGATTGTCCAGGCGCAAACCCGATTTCGGTGACGAGACATTCGCCTGGCGGGAGTGCGATCTCAGCGACCTGACCGGTATCCGGTCTGCCGTGTCGGGGCTCGGTCCACTCGATGCGATCGTGCACGCGGCCGGACTGCAACGCTCGGCACGACTGGGCGAGTTGTCGTCCGCGGACGGCCAGGCGATGTGGGAGGTGCACGTCGGGGCCGCCGAGGAACTGGTCAACGCACTCATCGGTGACGTCGTCGACGGCGGGCGCATCGTGCTGGTGGGCTCGAGGACGATGACCGGAGTGGCGGGCAAGAGTCAGTACGCCGCCACGAAGGCCGCGCAGCTGGCGATGGCCCGGTCGTGGGCACTCGAATTGGTCGGCAGGGCCATCACCGTCAACGTCGTGGCGCCGGGGCCCACGTCGACCCCGATGCTCACCGATCCGGGCCGCAGCGCCACGCCGCCACGGGTGCCCCCGCTCGGCCGGTTCATCGAACCCGTGGAGATCGCGGGCACGGTGGCCTTCCTGCTGAGCCAAGACGCCCGCAGCATCACTGGCCAGGCGCTGGTGCAGTGCGCGGGGACGTCGCTGTGAATTCGTACACCGTGAATTACTGCGCGAAACGCGCATATTTGCTATGGTAGTCGCACGTAATGCGCAATTTGATGGGGAATCTGACGTGACGAGAACCGGTACCGACGGAGCGGACCAGCGCAACGTGCTGGTGCTCGCCGACGACGTGTCCGGTGCGGCCGAAGCCGCGGCCGGTTTCATCGGGCGGGGCTCCGGTGTCGAGGTACTCCTGCGCGACGGCGTCGCGAGCCGTCCGGTCACGGTGATCGATCTGCACACCCGCCGGCTTTCCGACAACGACGCGGAAAAATCAGTGGCGCAGGCGCTTTCGAGCGCTCGTGACGTGAGGGTGATCATCAAGATCGATTCGCTTCT
The DNA here is from genome assembly GCF_050701675.1 of Mycobacterium sp. Lineage (GTDB taxonomy): Bacteria > Actinomycetota > Actinomycetes > Mycobacteriales > Mycobacteriaceae > Mycobacterium. Next base: position 12,514 of record NZ_JBOGDD010000774.1, read on the forward strand.
TCGCGGCCACGTCGCAGCGACGGTTCGTGCCGCAGTGGCCACCGGGCGACCAGTCGTCATCGCCGCAGGCAATCCCGCCCTTGGGCGAACGGTGAAGGGGGGAGTGGTTCTCGTCGATGGAGTCCCCCTGGCCCAGACCGATCTCTGGAGAGCGGAGAGCGTACTGCCGCCGCACAGCATCGCCGATGCCGCCGGGCACGCACCCGGTGTCCGCATCGTCGACGTCGCCTCGGAGGCGGACCTGGATCACGTTGTCGCCGGCGAGACTTCGGAGACCATCCTGATCGGTACGGCCGCGCTGACCGCCGCCATTGCGAGGACGATGCCTCGCGGTCTGGCCACGAGCTCGACCGCTGCATCATCCCGCACGGTCATGGTCGTTGGAACCGCCGATTCGGGTACGTCCGCACAGCTGCGCGAGCTCGAATCCGCCGGCGTCGCCGTCGCCCGCGTCGACTCCGCTGATCTGCTGGCCGGGCGCGCCGCGGGACCGGGAGCCCGCGAGGCCATCGCCATTGCCATTGCCATCGAGGGTGCGGTCGCCCCCGAGAACGCGCACCGCCTGGTACACGCCCTCGCGGACGTCGCCGCCGACATCATCGACGAGTCAACGGCTCTGGTGCTGACCGGTGGTGAGACGGCCAGGGCCGTCCTCGACCGACTCGGCGTTTCGCGGATGGAACCCATCGCCGAGATACACCGGGGCGCCATCGCTTCCGTCACTCCGGACGGTCGAATCGTGGTGACCCGACCGGGCAGCTTCGGTGACCGCCGTTCACTAGCGACGATCGCTAGCTACCTGCGCTCCAACAACAGTGAGGCACATCCCATGACGAAGAACCTTCCCTACGTTGCCGTGACGATGGGTGACGGTGCCGGCATCGGACCCGAGGTCGTCGTCCCCGCCATGCTGGATCCACGAGTCGCGGGATGGTGCCGCCCCGTCGTCGTGGGCGATGCCACGCGCCTGCGGCTGGCTGCCGGTGCGTTGGGCCTCGAACCGCGAATCGTTGTCATCGAACGGGTCTCCGACGCCGAATTCACGCCAGGCCGGATCAACGTCATCGATCTGGCTCTACTGCCCGACGACCTCGCGTGGGGCGAGCTGTCCGCCGTCGCGGGGCACGCGGCCTACGAGTACATC
>NZ_JBOGDD010000775.1:0-3308 GCF_050701675.1 Mycobacterium sp.
GGGCTGCATACCTGGGTAACGCGGACCCGCAGGTCGCGGTCCCCGCGCGCCGGACGGACCTGAGCGGGCTCCCGCCAGCGTGGATCGGGGTCGGCACGCTGGACCTCTTTCACGACGAGGACCTCGCTTACGCCGAGCGGCTGCGCGAGGCGGGCGTGCCGTGTCACATCGAGGAGATCCCTGGAGCGTTCCACGGCTTCGATGGCCTGGCGCCCAAGGCGAAGGTCTCGCAATCGTTCTTCGCCAGCCAGTGCGCCATGTTGAAGCGAGCCTTGGCCCCGCACGCCGCGTGACGTTCCGATTGTTGGGATCGGTAGACGCGTCTGCGCTCTGTACTCAACGCCATGACGAGGCCAACCAGGCAGCGCATCGCGAAGGGAATGCAGCAATGAACATCGTGCCCACCCGCATCGAGGAACAGATCAAGCGCGTCGACCGCACCAAGAGTCGAGGCATCGGCATCGCCTGCGGCGTCGTCGCGCTGTGGTGCGCCTATCGCCTGCTCTGGCTGCTCTACGCGGCTACGGCGTTCTCCAGCGTCGGCTTCTCCGCGGTGTCGCTGGTCTTCCCGTTCGTCCTGTGGGGCGTCATCGGTGTCGTCGCGGTCATCGGGGCGATCGGCTTCCTCGCCAACGCCAAGCGGACCTGACACCCGGCGGCGGCTGCCAAGGGCGACAACTGTTCGGGGAGAGCTGAATTGGCGACGAGGGGTCGCCAATTCAGCGGCTGAACTTCTCGATCGCGTCCAAGGTGACCGGCGTGAAGTAGTTGACGAGGTTGCCGTCTGGGTCGCGGAACAGGATGGAGCGGTTGCCCCATGGCATCGTGGTCGGCGTTTGCACCCACTCCGCGACCATGGGCCTGAGTCGCTCGTATTCGCCGTCGACGTCGTCGACCTTGAACTCGATGATGACGGTGTGGTTGTCGGCGGCCCTGGCGGCGCCCTCGCCGAAGGCCGCGACGGTGTCGGTGTGGCCGATCGCCAGCGTGAACGACGGCATGTTCAACTCGGCGAACAGCGGCGTGTAGCGCGTGGCTGCGATGCCGGTGATTCGTTCATAGAAGCCGGCCATGCCGTCGACGTCATCGGTGATCATGCGAATGGAAACGAGATTCATGGCGTCTTCTCCCTTGGTCGACGTGAAACGCTACGCTACCGTAGCGTAGCGCTATGACAGAATGGCACGATGCCGCACGAGCGTGACGCCAGCGAGGTGGACGGTCGGATCAGGAAGTCCCGGGATCGCATCTTGACCAGCGCGTTCGAGATTCTCGGACAGAGAGGGATCGGGGGGTTCAGCGTCGATGAAGTCGCCCGTCGATCGGGGGTCGCGAAGACCACGATCTACCGCCACTGGGCATCTCGTGAGGCACTGGTCCTCGACGCGGCGTCGCGGATCAGCGCCGAGCAGGACGTCCCCGATTCGGGCTCCCTCGAGGGTGACCTGGTGGCCATCCTGGTGAACCTCGGTCATCTGCTGAGCACCGCCCGCTGGTCGTCGGTGGTGCCGTCGATCGTCGACGTCGCCGAGCGGGATCCGGAGTTCGCTGCCGTCCACGGGACGATTCAGCGGGGCCATGCAGCTCCCATCAGGACGGTCCTCGAGCGGGCCGTCGGGCGAGGTGAACTCTCGGAGAGTACCGACGTGTCGACCATGGTCTCGGGGTTGGTGGGACCCCTCTACTACCGTCGCTGGTTCTCGCGGGAACCCATCGACGACGGATTCGTCGTGACGATCGTGAAGGGCGTACTCGGAGCCGCGGGACGTCGGTGAGGTTCGGCGGCACGCGGGTTGGGCGATGGTTCACCGGTCTGTGTGATGTACGCATACCCCGTCGATGAATGTCATGTCGACGGCGGTTCGTTCACGGTGGCACTGGATTTCCTGTTGACCGGATTCGGAGAACCCGGCGATGGGGGTCTGCCGGCAGCTTGAACACGCCACCGGTGGTGCGATTCTCCTCAGGCGGTAATCCGCATCTCGGTGACTTTGTGGTCGGCGACACGGAATGTGAACGTGCTGGGTCCGTTGAAACCGTCGCCGCCGACCTGGGCGATCACGACGACCTCGGCGTCATCGGTGAAGTAAAAGTGAATCAGATTCAACGTCACGCGTTTTCCGATGAACTCGCCATCACTCCAGTGTCGGATCTCCTCGGATCCGTGGAATCTGCGTCCCCAATCGTCGACGACTCCCCGGTGTGGGGCGAAGGCCGCCAAGAAAGCGTCGGTGTCACCGAGATTGGCGGCGTCGATCAGTGTGCGTACCTCCGGGGTCAATACAGGGGGCATCATCGTCCTTCGTCGTTGGGTGTCGTTGGTTGGCGCCCACAGGGTGTGGCGGCCGGTTCGTCCGGCACGCTGGATTTGGTCACGGTCACGAAGAACGCACAGATTGCGGTAGATCGTCTCGAGAACTACCTCCGTTTCGCGGCGTCCGTTGATGCGGCGGCGCAACTCTGCGGTCGTCAGAGGGCGCGTAGCGGCGGCGAGTTCGGATAGCAGGATGCATCGGAGGTCTCGCGCTCCCTTGTCGCGGTTGATCATTCGCCGCCTACGCTCGTCGGGGGATTCGTCATCGCTAGCGGGTGGTGTAGCCGCCGTTGGCGAGGATGGTCTGTCCGGTGATCCACCATCCGTCGCTGACCAGGAACCGCACCAGTGGCACGATGTCTCGCGGGTCGGTCAGCCCGGTGTCGGTGAACTTCGAGAGGTCGGCGGCATTCTGGTTGTACTCAGCTGAATCCTTGGTCTCTTGGCCGTAGAAGAAGGGCGTCTCCATTGGGCCTGGTGCTACCGCGTTGACTGAGATCCCGCGTCCCCCGAACTCTTTGGACGCCGCACGGGTGAAGTGCTCGACGGGAGCCTTGGAGCCGGCGTAGATCGAATACTGGCCGGTGAAGGCGGATAGCAGCGAGGTCACCACGGTCAGAAGCTTCCCTCGGTCCGAAAGGTGCTCTCCGGCTTGCTGGATGAAGAACAGCGCAGTCTTGGCGTTGATCGCAAAGATCTTGTCGTAATCGTCTTCGGTGATCTCCGAGAGTGGCTTCTTGATGACCATGCCGGTGGTGTTGATCGCAATGTCGATCGACCCCATCGCGCTCTTGGCGTCGGCGAACAATTTCGTCACCGCCGCTGCGCCGGTGAGATCCGCCTGCAGTAGATGCGCGGCCGCCCCGGATTCCTCGATGGCCAACGCAGTTTCTTCGGCGGCTGCCCGGGTGGATTCGCTGTTGTAGTGCACAGCGACACCTCGCGCTCCCTGTGCCGCGAGGTCACGTGAGATCAATCCGCCCAGATTCTTCGC
>NZ_JBOGDD010000776.1:0-3538 GCF_050701675.1 Mycobacterium sp.
AAACTCGCTCGTACACGCTTCCCGGGTCGGCGTCACCCGGCCAGAACATCCTTGAAACGCGGATCATCCGATCCGGTTTCTCGGATCTGGTCGAACGGCAGTACATGGACGGCCTGTCCCGTGTCTACCGCAGCGAGTCACCGGCAAAGCAGACGCAGACGGTGATCGTCGATCGCAGCTTCGATGCACGTGGTCGCCCCCTCACGGAGTCATTGCCGTACTTCACCGGCGGCGGCGTACTTCGCACGTTCTCGTACGACGCGCTCGGTCGACCCACGGTCGTTCTCGATCCCGATTCGGTGACGCAGCGCGTGCTCGGCTACAGCACGCCTTGGACCGTCGTCGAAGAGACCTACTTCGGCGCAGCAACACCGGGCAACCGCAAGCAGCGCACCGAACGTACGGCCGACGGTTTGGGCCGATTGGTTCGCGTGGCGCAGTTCGAGGACGCGGTGGCTGCGGCTACGCCGTACCTGATCACGGCGAAGTACGATGCGGCTGACCGGTTGTACGAGGTGCGAGATCCGATCGCGAACAACGGCGCGCTCTGCACGTCGCTCAACATGGGCGCGCAGTGCGCGACACAGGATCACGTCACCGAGATCACCTGGGACACGTTCGGACGGCGCGTGAAGATCGATGACGCCGACTCAGGCGTGTGGACTTACAAGTACGACGACGCAGGTCTCGTCAAGGAGCGGACACAGAACGGTGGAACGGGTTCGGCGCGCTCGCAACTCTTTGCCTATGACCAGCTCGAGCGACCGACCGCAAAAACCTTTACGCCGACCGGGAACGGCGTCGCGAACGCAACGTTCGTCTACGAGAACAACGACGCGAACGTCGACTTCGCGCAGCTGATCCAGGTCAACGCGACCGGCGGCACCACATATCTCTACGGCTACGACGCGGCGGGCCGGCGCGACACCGTCATTCAGCGGACCGCCAGCAAGGAGTTCGGCTCGGTTTACGAGTACGACGAGCTCGACCGCGTGACGGGCCGACTGTTCCCCGACGGCGACTCGTTCGACTACCAATACGACGGCATCCGCCTGCTGAACATCCGCGCGGATACGGCCAACCCCGCCTTCAAGGGCACGGTGCTGAAGTTTGCCGACTACGACGCGCTCGGCCGCATGAAGTACGTCGAGATTGGCCAAGGTGCGGGAAGCGCGGCCCTCGCGACGAACACCTACGTTTACGACACCGTGAACGCGCGGCTGACTCGAGTAACAGGCACCGCAGGGAACCTGGTGTCGAACGACCCTGACGGCGACCGCATCACGCCCGCTTCGAGCGACAAGTGCCCGAACGCTTACAACCCCGACCAACTCGACGGCGGCGGTCTCGGCTCGGCCAGCGTTCCGGACGGAATCGGGAACGCCTGCCAATGCGGCGACGTGGACGGAAGCGGAAAGGTGACGAGCGCGGACGCAACGGCGATCGGCGCGTTCATCGCGAGCGGCACAGCGCTGGCGAAAGCCGATCTCTGTGACGTGACGGGGGACGGCCTGTGTCTGAGCGCAGACCAGACGGCGGTGTCGGCGGCCGCGAGTAGCGGGACGGGCAATCTGCAGAACTGCCTTCCGTCGAAGACCGCAAACCTGCCTTCGAGCGCGCCGCTCGACCTGGTCGTCAACTTCGACGGCCTGGGCCGTCTGACATCGCAGACGGGTTCGTTGGGTTCGGAGTCGGTGAACCGGAGTTACAGCTACGATGGCCTGTCGCGGTTGAAGACCGCAATTGGCCCGTGGGAGAAGGGCACGGGCGCCACGGGTGCGGTGACCTGGACGTACACGTACGACGCGCTCGGGAACCTGCGCCAGCAGGCGAGCAATCGCACGCCGTCGAATCTGGCTGACAACCGCACCTGGTCGTACACGCATGCGACCAAGCCGCACTATCTGTCGACGTTTGCGCAGCAGGGTCAGTCGACGGAGACGCTGGCGGCGACGCTGGGCGGCGAGGTTGCGATCGTGACGAAGTCGGGGAGCCCGACGGCGGTTCTGACCTGGAACGCGCAGGGGAAGCTCTACCGGTACAAGGACTCGACCTACAGCTACGACGTGTACGACGACGCGACGCTCACGGTGACGGGGCCGAGCGGGAGTTCGACGTCGATCGTGTCGGTGGGCGACGACTTCGAGTACGACATCGGTGCGCAGCGTGCGAACAAGTTCTTCACGCTCGACGGGGTGCGCATCGCGAGCCTGGCGACGAGCTACGTGGCGCCGACCGCAGCGGTGCCGCCGGTGCTGCGGATCGTGCTGCGGTACTCAGCGCCGCTCGCGGCGCCGGCTGCAGCGGCGCTCGTCGCGCTGGGCCTACTCAGCCTCGCGAGCCTGACGCTGCGACGACACACGCCGGTGTGGCTGTCGGTGCCGGGCGTGGGGGTGCTGTCGTTCGCGCTGATCGCGCTGCCGTACACCGCGCAGGCGGCGACGCTCACGTCGGGGCCGGGGAAGTACGGAAGACACGCGGAGCCGATCCTCGCGTACCTGGTGGACCACCTGGGCACGATCCGGGGCGCGGTGAATCAAGACGGGATCGTGGTGGAGACGCGCGACTACGCGCCGTTCGGCGAGTCGATCGCGCACGCGGGTGCGTTCTCGGTCGAGCACCGCTTCACCGGTCAGCCCCAAGATGATCAAGCGGGCGGCCTCTACAACTACGGCGCGCGCTTCTACAACCCCAAGTGGGGACGATTCGTCTCGCCGGATGAGATGGTCCAGGGCTTCGACTCACAGGGGCTCAATCCGTTTGCCTATGTGCTGAACGGGCCGACGAGCGCGATCGATCCGACAGGCGAGCTGTTCGACCTCCCGATCTTCTCGTTCGGAACGCTCGCTGGGTTGCCGAGTGGTGTTGGGGGAATGAATGGGGACCCTTCGGCGGCTCCCTCCGGCTCCAACGGGGGAGGGCCGGGTGAGCTAGTTTGCGATGACTACGGCTCGTGCGTCCTCGGACCATCCGATCCGCAGCCCTTCGGGTTCAAAGAGCTGGCCTCGACAGCGATTGCCATTGGCATGCTCGATGGGCCGCAGCCCGGGCCGGTCGACTTGGGGGTATGGATCTCGATTGGTATGGGCTCCGGTCTCGCGTGGATGATTCACCATGCTACGGGTGGCGGGAAGGAGGGCACCGATGAGCAGACGGACGCTCAAAGGGATGCTGACCAAGAAGCTGACATCGAAGCGGCGCAAGCTGCAAAGCGGAAAGTCGGCAAAGGAGAGGAGATAGGAGACATTTCAAAGTCGAAGCAAAGGGCGCAGAGTCGACGCGATCGCATCAGGACCCTAGAGGAAGCGTTGAAAGACTTCGGCGATGAGTGAGAAAAGAAGCTACCACGATCTTCAGCCCGAGTTCGATGAAGCACTTCGTCTCCGGGATGAGGGAAGGTTGGTCGAGGCCGAGACCGTCCTTTTGCGTCTGGTCAACCGAAGGCCCGATGTGGCGGCAGTACACGGAATGCTCGGCCACGTCGAAGAAGCGTTGGGAGGATTGACGAAGGCTGCCGCGAGCTACCGGCGTGCAACAG
>NZ_JBOGDD010000777.1:0-12735 GCF_050701675.1 Mycobacterium sp.
TCGACGGCTCACCGTGGATCGGCAACATCGACCTGACGTTCCCGTATCTGGACACCGAGGCCACCCGCACCATCGGCGTCGTGCCCGGTTCGTGTGGGCACGCCAACTACACGCGCGAGCAGCTCACCGAGATCGTGGGCGCCTACTTCCCGCTCGGTTGGCAGATGGCGTGCCACGTGCAGGGCGACGCCGGGGTTGACACCATCCTCGACGTGTATGAGCAAGCGCTGCAGGCGAACCCGCGCGACGATCACCGGCTGCGGCTCGAACACGTCGGCGCCATCTCGAATGCGCAATTGCAGCGCGCCCACGCCATGGGCGTCACGTGCAGCATCTTCGTCGACCAGATTCACTACTGGGGGGACATCCTCGTCGACGGACTCTTCGGTGAAGAGCACGGATCGCGGTGGATGCCCGCCGGGTCGGCCGCGGCCACCGGGATGCGCATCTCGTTGCACAACGATCCGCCCGTCACGCCAGAGGAACCGCTGCGCAACATCAGCGTCGCCGCCACCCGCATCGCGCCAAGCGGAAAGGTGCTGGGTCCGGAGGAGCGGCTGACGGTCGAGCAGGCCATCCGCGCGCAGACGCTGGACGCGGCGTGGCAGTTGTTCTCCGACGACGTCATCGGCTCGCTGGAGGTGGGCAAGTACGCGGACCTCGTCGTGCTCTCCGCGGATCCGAGGTCGGTGCCCCCCGAGGACGTCGCGGACCTCGAGGTGCGCGCAACCTATCTCGCGGGGCGTCGCGTGTTTGCCAAATCTGACTGACGGCGGTCTTCGTCGTGGCACGCTCGTGTCATGTCCGACCTGGCTGATCCCCGATATCTCGACGAGCGCACGGCCCACTGGGCGCAGACCCAGCCCGACGCGGAAGCCGTTACCTATTTCGAGCGCACGTGGACGTGGGCGCAGTGGGACGACCGCATCCGTAGCCTCGCGGGCGCACTGGCCGAACGGGGCGTCAAGCGCGGCGACGTCGTCGCCTTCCTCGACAAGAACCATCCCGCGTGCCTGGAGCTGACGCTCGCCGCCGCCTCGCTCGGAGCGGCCAACGCGATCATCAACTTCAGGCTTGCCGCCGACGAAATGGATTACGTCATCAACGATTCCGGCGCCAAGCTGCTGGTCGTCGGTGCCGACCTCAAGCCGTCGATCGACAAGATCCGCGACAAGCTGGGAGCCGTCGAACACGTCGTCGAGCTGACCCCCAATGGGGACGACGGCGACGAGTACGAGGCGATGCTCGTAGCGGCGACGCCGGTCGACCGCTCGCCCGAGGTCGAATCGGGTGACGTCTGCATCATCATGTACTCGTCCGGCACCACGGGGCGGCCCAAGGGCGTGGCGCTGACGCAGGCGAATCTCATCGCGCACACGGTCAACGGGCAGGAGGGGTTCGAGTTCGACGAGGGTGACAAGAACATGGTGTCGATGCCCCTGTTCCACGTCGGCGGCTCGTCCTACGCCCAACTCGGTATTCACAACGGCGTACCGAGCATCGTGACGCGTGACGTCGACGGCGCAGCGCTCGCGGGGGCGATCCTCAAGGGCGCCAACCGTACGTTCCTGGTGCCCGCCGTATTGGCGAAGGTGCTGGATTCGGGGGAGGACGCCGTCAAGCTGTTCGGCGCACTCAAGACATACTCCTACGGCGCGTCCCCGATGCCGTTGCCGTTGCTGCGTGCCGCTCTGGAGGCTTGGCCGAACACCGACTTCATCCAGGCCTACGGGCTGACCGAACTGTGCGGTGTCATCAGTCACCTGTTGCCGGATGCGCATCGCGACACCGAGCATCCCGAGAGGCTCTCCAGCGCAGGGACGTTGGTGCCCAACGCCGAGGTGCGGGTGGTCGACCCCGACACGTGCGAGGAGGTGGCCGCCGGCGCGCAGGGCGAATTGTGGTTCCGGTCACCGCAATTGATGAAGGGCTACCTCAACCGCCCCGACGCGACGTCCGAGGCGATCACCTCCGACGGGTGGTTTCGCACCGGCGACATCGGCAGGGTCGACGAGGACGGCTACATCTTCGTCGAGGACCGGCTCAAGGACATGATCATCTCCGGCGGCGAGAACATCTACTCGATCGAAGTGGAGCGCGTGCTTGCCGAACACCCGGCAGTGGCGGAGGTGGCCGTGATCGGCGTCCCCGACGAGAAGTGGGGCGAGGCGGTCAAGGCGGTCGTCGCGCTCGAGGGCGAGGTCTCGGACAAGGACCTGATCGCTTGGGCGCGTGAGCATCTGGCCGCCTACAAGTGCCCGAAGACCGTCGACGTCGTCGACGCGCTGCCGCGCAACCCCACGGGCAAGATCATGAAGAAGGATCTGCGCAAGCCGTACTGGGAGGGGCGTGACCGCGCGACCGTCTGACGGGGGCAGGATGGACGCGTGACACCTGCCATCGACGACCTGCTCGACCGACTGCACGTAGTTGCTCTGCCGATGCGGGTTCGCTTCCGCGGCATCGACGTTCGCGAGGTCACGCTGTTCGACGGCCCGGCGGGATGGGGGGAGTTCGGCGCCTTCGTCGAGTACGGCCCCGCCGAGGCTGCGCACTGGCTGGCGTCGGGGATCGAGGCGGCGTACGTCGAGCCGCCGTCACCCCTGCGCGACTGGATCCCGATCAACGCGACGGTGCCCGCGGTGGCGGCTTCGCGGGTGCCCGAGGTGCTGGCCCGCTTTCCCGGCGCGCGGACGGCCAAGGTGAAGGTCGCCGAGCCGGGTCAGACGCTGGCCGACGACGTCGCCAGGGTGAACGCGGTTCGCGATTTGGTTCCCGTGGTGCGGGTGGACGCCAACGGCGGCTGGACCGTCGCCGAGGCGGCCGCCGCCTGCCTGGCGCTGACCGCCGACGGACCCTTGGAGTACGTCGAACAGCCCTGCGCGACGGTGCCGGAGCTGGCGGAGCTGCGCCGTCTCGTCGACGTGCCGGTGGCTGCGGACGAGAGCATCCGCAAGGCCGACGACCCGCTCCACGTCGTGCGCTCGAAGGCGGCCGACGTCGCGGTGGTGAAGGTCGCGCCGCTCGGCGGAGTGGCGCGGCTGCTGGACATCGCCCGGCAGATCGACATTCCCATCGTCGTGTCCAGCGCCCTGGATTCCGCCGTCGGGATGTCGAGGGGTCTGCTGGCCGCCGCGTGCCTACCCGAGCTTCGCCACGCCTGCGGGCTTGGCACTGGGGGACTCTTCGTCGAGGACGTCACCGAGCCGGTCGTGCCCGAGGACGGCAGGCTGCGGGTGGGTCCCGTCGTCCCCGACCCCGCCCGGCTGTCGGCACTGGCCGCCGCACCCGAGCGACGGGACTGGTGGATCGCGCGGATCAAGATCTGCCACCCATTGATCTTGTAACCGCGCGTTGGCACACTGAACCCTGGGAATTGACTGGGGGGTCAAAATGGGGGAATTTCGTGTCGGTCTGATGGACCCGATCATCGCGGCCCGGCCTGCGGTGGACAGCTTCACCAGGGCCTCGTATCTCAGTGCGGTCGCCAGTCGCGTCGACTCGTTCTGGGTGCCCGATCACCTGAACGCGCTGTTTCCGCGGTCGCTGTGGAAGCCGGCGTATTGCGGCGCTGCGAAGATCCTGCCGACTGCCGACGCATATTTGGAGCCGTGGACGATGCTCGGCCACCTCGCCGCGCGCAACCGCGTCGGCCGCCTGCGTCTCGGGGTCGGCGTCACCGACACCGGCCGGCGCAATCCGGCCGTCACCGCGCAGGCCGCCGCGACGCTGCAGCTGCTCACCAAGGGCCGGGCCATTCTCGGCATCGGCACCGGTGAGCGGGAGGGCAACGAGCCGTACGGCGTCGACTGGTCCAAGCCGGTCGCACGCTTCGAGGAGGCGATGGCCACGATCCGTGCGCTGTGGGACTCCAATGGTGAACTGGTCAACCGCGATTCGCCGTACTTCCCGCTGCGCAACGCGCTCTTCGACCTGCCGCCGTACAAGGGACGATGGCCGGAGATCTGGGTCGCCGCGCACGGGCCCCGCATGCTGCGCGCCGCCGGGCGCTACGCAGACGGGTACTTCCCTGGCTTTCCGCATTCGCCGCAGGAATACGCTCGACGGCTCGAGGTGGTCCGCACTGCCGCGTCGGACGCGGGCCGCGATCCCATGGCCATCACACCCGCAATGTGGATCCTCGTTGTGACGGGTCGCAGCCGCAGCGAGGTCGACGAGGCGCTGGAGTCGGAAGTGATCAGAGCGGGCGGACTGCTGGCGTCCGATGAGTTCTTCGCCGAGCACGGGGCGCAGCACCCCCTTGGCGTCGGTTTCGCGGGCGCGCAGGACATCCTGCCGCAGGACATGGACGAGCAGACCGCGTTGTCGCACGTCAAGGCCGTGCCGAAGGGTGTCGTTCGCGACATGGTCCTCAACGGTCCACCGGAGGAGGTCATCGAACAGGCCGCAGCGTGGCGTGACCACGGTGTTCGTTACCTGGTGCTGGCCAACGCGAGCGTCATGCAGCGCAGCTTGCGGACCGGGCTGGCCGCGATGCCGGCGTTCGCCAGGATCGTGCACCGGCTCAAGAAGCTGTGATGTCCTGATCCGAGGGGTGCATGGCATGGACGCCACGAGCCCGGCGGGCGACACTCGAACGTGTGAAGCGATCGGTGGTGCTCGTCGGGTTCCAGGGTGTACAGGCCCTAGACCTGGTCGGCCCGTTCGAGGCCTTCACCGGCGCCACGCTGTGCCTGGCGGGGCAGGGCCGTCACGACGATGGCTACGAGGTGACGATCGCCGCCGTCGACGGGCATTCCATCAGCACGGGCACCGGGCTGGAGATCGTGGCGAAACCGCTACCAGGCCCGGAGCAGGCATGCGACACCATCGTCCTGCCCGGTGGCTTCGGCACCGAGGCCGCGCGCCGCGACCAGGACCTCATCGGGTGGATCCAGGCGGCCGCGCCCAACGTCCGCCGGGTCGTGAGCGTGTGCACGGGCGCGTTCCTTGCCGCACAGGCGGGTCTGCTCGACGGTTGCCGCGCGACCACGCACTGGGCGTATGCCAGCCAGCTGGCAGCCGAATTCCCCGCTGTTACAGTCGATCCCGAGCCGATCTTCCTGCGGAGTTCGCCGAAGACGTGGACGGCGGCCGGTGTGACGGCGGGCATCGACCTCAGCTTGTCGCTCGTCGAGGACGACTACGGCACCGAGATCGCGCAGACGGTGGCCCGCTGGTTGGTGCTCTATCTGCGCAGGCCCGGCGGGCAGACGCAGTTCGCCGCGCCGGTGTGGATGCCGCGGGCCAAGCGCGCACCGATCCGGAGCGTGCAGGAGGCCATCGAAACCGAACCCGCTGGGCCACACAGCGTCTCCGATCTCGCCCGGCGTGCGGCCATGAGTCCCCGCCACTTCACCCGCGTGTTCACCGACGAGGTGGGTGAAGCGCCGGGGACGTACGTCGAGCGGGTGCGCACCGAAGCGGCGCGCAGGCAGCTCGAGGAGACCGACGACACCGTCACCGCCATCGCAGGGCGGTGCGGCTTCGGCACGGCGGAGACCATGCGGCGCAACTTCGTTCGACGCATGGGCATCTCGCCCGACCAGTACCGCAAGACCTTCGCCTAGAGGAGAGATCATGCAGATTGCCATCGTGCTGTACCCCGGCTTCACCGCCCTGGACTTCATCGGCCCCTACGAGGTGCTGCGCAACCTGCCCGACGCGGACGTCCGCTTCGTGTGGCACGAGCCGGGGCCCGTCACGGCGGACTCCGGCGCGCTCGTCGTCGGCGCCACCCACTCGTTCGACGAAACACCGTCGCCCGACGTCGTCCTGGTGCCGGGCGGCATGACGACCTTCGAGCACGCCCGCGACGAGAAGCTGCTCGCGTGGGTGCGGCAGGTCCACGGGACTGCGGCGTGGACGGCCTCGGTGTGCTCCGGATCGGTGATCCTGGCCGCCGCCGGTCTGCTCGAGGGCAAGCGTGCGACGTCGCACTGGATGGCCGTGCCGACGCTGAAGGCGTTCGGCGTGACACCGGTGAGCGACGAGCGGATCGTCTTCTCGGAGAGCTCGTCGGACAACAAGATCGTCACGGGTGCCGGCGTCTCCGCGGGCATCGACCTCGGAATGTGGCTGGCCGGCCAGATCGCTGGCGAGGCCAAGGCCATGGCCATCCAGTTGGCCATCGAATACGACCCGCAGCCGCCATTCGACTCCGGCCACCTGTCCAAGGCATCGGCGGCCACCAAGGCGTCTGCCGCCGCGATGTTGTCGAAGGACCTGTTGCAGCCTGCGCAGTTGAAGGCCACCACGCTGCTGCTGTGGGATCAGGCGATACGCGCGGCCCGCAGTCGCGGCAAGAAGCGTCGACCAGCAGGTTTCGCGCGCTAACGTGCGCTCCCGTCGCCGATTTCTGCACGAGGGTCGTCAATCGAGCCGGGGGAGGACCCTGACGCAGAACTCGCGGTCGCGCTGTCGCCGTTGGGACACCTCGGACCGCCCCAAGTAGGGTCGGCCGGGTGAATCTGGCGTACGACGACCGCGGGTCGGGGGACCCCGTCCTGTTCATCGCGGGCCAGGGGGGCGCAGGCCGAACGTGGCACCTGCATCAGGTTCCGGCGTTCCAGCGGGCCGGCTACCGGGTCATCACGTTCGACAATCGCGGCGTCGGCGCCACCGAGAAGGCCCAGGGCTTCACCACCGAGCAGGTGGTCTTCGACACCGCCAAGCTCATCGAGAAGCTCGACGCGGGCCCGGTCCGGATCGTCTCGGTGTCGATGGGATCGTTCATCGCCCAGGAGCTGATGCTGGCCAGGCCCGACCTGGTGACCGCGGCGGCGTTGATGGCCACCCGTGGCCGCGAGGACTACACCCGCGACTTCTTCCGCTCCGCGGAGTTCGAACTCCGTGAGGCAGGGATCGACCTCCCCCCGAAGTTCGGCGCGAAGGTGCGGCTGCTGGAGAACTTCTCGCCGAAGACCCTGAACGACGAGCAAGCCGTCCGCGATTGGATCGACATGTTCACCATGTGGCCGGTCAAGCCGACGCCCGGGCTGCGCAGCCAGCTCAGAATCTCGCCGGAGGGCAATCGGCTGCCCGCTTACCAGAACATCACGGCGCCGGTCATGGTGATCGGGTTCGCCGACGACCTGGTGCTCCCACCGCACCTCGGTCGGGAGGTCGCCGACGCCATTCCACAAGGCCGCTACCTGCAGATACCCGATACGGGGCACCTCGGATTCCTGGAGCGGCCCGACGTCGTCAACGCCGCCGTGCTCGAATTCTTCGGCGCAGGGGTATGACACAGTTGTTGACGTGGCGGAACGCTTGAACCCTTCGACGACGCAGGCGCGCATCGTCGTCGACGAACTCATTCGCGGTGGTGTCCGCGACGTCGTCCTGTGCCCGGGTTCTCGCAATGCACCGCTGGCGTTCGCTCTGCACGACGCCGACCGTGCCGGGCGTCTTCGGCTGCACGTCCGCATCGACGAGCGCACCGCCGGGTACCTGGCGATCGGGCTGGCCGTCGCTGCCGGCTCGCCGGTCTGTGTCGCCATGACGTCGGGTACGGCCGTGGCCAACCTGGGGCCCGCCGTCGCCGAGGCCAACTATGCCCGCGTGCCGTTGGTGGTGCTCAGCGCCAACCGGCCCTACGACCTGCTCGGCACCGGCGCCAACCAGACGATGGAGCAGCTCGGCTACTTCGGCGCCCAGGTCCGCGCCACCATCAGCCTCGGATTGGCCGAGGGGGCGTCGGAGAAGATGGCCGCCCTCAACGCGCAGTGGCGCTCGGCGACGTGCCGGGTTCTCGCGGCCGCCACGGGTTCTCGCACCGCCAACGCGGGGCCGGTGCAGTTCGACATACCGCTGCGCGAACCGTTGGTGCCCGGCGTGGACGGCACGGGTGACTACGCCCCGGCAGGCAGGCCCGACGGCCGACCGTGGACCTACTCGCCGCCGGTGACCTTCGATCAGCCGCTGGACATCGACCTCACCCCGGACACCGTCGTGATCGCCGGGCACGGCGCAGGCGTACACCCCAACCTGGCCGGGCTGCCGACCGTCGCCGAGCCGACCGCGCCGCCTGCAGCGAACCCGCTGCACCCGTTGGCGCTGTCGACGCTGCGGCCCCAGCAGGTCATCATGCTTGGCCGCCCGACGCTGCACCGCCCGGTATCGACGCTGTTGGCCGACCCGTCGGTGCCGGTCTTCGCGCTCACGACCGGCCCGCGCTGGCCGGACGTGTCCGGCAACTCGCAGGCCACCGGAACCCGCGCGGTGACCGCGGGGACGCCCGATCCGGCGTGGCTGCGCCGCTGCACCGACGCCAACGCCCACGCCGTCGAGGCGGTGCGCGTGCAACTGAAGGCGCATCCCCTGACGACGGGCCTGCACGTGGCGGCGGCGGTCGCCGACGAGCTGCGCGACGGTGATCAGCTGGTCCTGGGCGCGTCCAATCCCGTGCGCGACGCGGCGCTGGTCGGCCTGAACGCCAAGGGCATCCAGGTGCGCTCCAACCGCGGGGTCGCGGGGATCGACGGCACGGTGTCGACGGCGATCGGCGCAGCGCTGGCCCACGAGCGCTCCGGCGGTGACCACGTCCCGCGCACGATCGCACTGATCGGCGACCTGACCTTCGTCCACGACAGCTCCGGCCTGTTGATCGGACCCACCGAGCCGACGCCCAAGAGCCTCACCATCGTGGTGTCCAACGACAACGGTGGCGGCATCTTCGAGCTGCTCGAGCAGGGCGATCCGCGCTTCTCCGACGTGTCCTCACGCATCTTCGGAACCCCGCACGACGTCGACGTCGGCGCCCTGTGCCGCGCCTATCACGTGGACTCCCGTCAGGTCGAGATCGACGGTCTCCGCGAGGCGCTCCGCGAATCCTTCGACGGCATGCGGGTTCTGGAGGTGAAGGCCGACCGCTCGTCGCTACGGGCGTTGCACGCATCGATCAGGGCGGCGTTGTGAATGCCGTGATCAACGGCGCGATTCTGTGGTCGAAGGCCCTGTGGCAGAGCCTGATTCCCCATCTGTACGGCGACCCGAGCGAAACCCGGCCGCAACGGATCATCCGGCGGCTCAGGGTTGCCGTCGTCATCCTGGCCTGCCTGGTGTCCCTGCAATCGTTACTCCTGGTGCTCGGCGCCTGGCGCAACGATCATCAGATCGAATCCAACATGGGGGTCGCCGCCGCGGAGGTCCTCGACGCAGGCCCGCGACGTTCGACCATCGAGTTCGTCACGCCAGACCGGGTGACCTATCGACCGGAGCTCGGCGTGCTGTATCCGTCCGAATTGGATACGGGCATGCGGATTTACGTCGAATACGACAAGGACAACCCCGACCTCGTCCGAGTGCAGCACCGCAACGCGTCGCTGGCGATCATCCCCGCGGCGTCGATAGCGATCGTCGGATGGTTGGTGGCGGGCGCGGCGCTTGGCTTGCTGGCGTTCGTGCAGCGCCGGCTGGACCGTCAGGACTCCATCACCTTGGAAAGCCAGTCGTTGTCGTAGATGTCGACCTTCTCGCCTGCCGTGAGGTCGAAAATCGTTGGGGTGCCGGTGTTGACCGGATCGACCTCGTAGAGGAACTCGAAGTTCGTCGACTCCATGTCGGCCAGGTCGTCCTTGCTCTTCACGTTCGCGCCCTGCTCGATCACACGCGCCTGAAAGCCGGGAACGTCCGCCTTGCGGGCGAAGTCGGCCAGCTCCCCGTCATTCGGCCCTGGGCCGCCGGGCTCCTGGTTCGCCCATAGCTCTTCGACGAATCGCTGGAATTGACGTCCGGTGGTCGATTTCTTCGGCGCACCGCCGGGGGTGGCGGCCGCGAACAGGGCATTGGCGACCCGCCCCGAGTGCTCATCGGTGGATGGGGTGTCGAGGAACGTCAGGGGTCGGTAGGTGATCGCGAGCTGACCCGTGCCGATGTAGTAGGCGAACTCGTCGCCGAAGTCCTTCTGCAGCTCCGCGCAGTGCGTGCACTGCGGTTCGGTGTAGAGCTCCAATTGGACCGGGGCGTCCGCCAGACCGGCCCGGATGCCGTACTGGTCCTCGGTGACCTCGACCAGAGGTGGGTTGAGATCGCCAACGGCGGACCCGCTGATACCGCGCGAACACCCCGTCACCACCAGGAGAAGGGTCATCGTCAGCATCACGACCAATCGCGGTAGTCGCATCGTGGCCACCTCCCTCGGTCGGATTCTCGAACGAATCACAGTATGACTCTTTCCCTGCCATATCCCTGTTGGCAACCGTTCGGACAGGCGGTGCTGTCATGCTTTCGTCGTGCGCGTTGCGATCGTCGCAGAGTCATTCCTCCCGAATGTCAACGGTGTCACCAACTCGGTGCTTCGGGTGATCGAGCATCTCCGCCGCACGGGCCACGAAGTTCTCGTCATCGCCCCGGACACCCCGCGCGGCGAGCCACCCGCCGACCGGATTCACGACGGGGTCCGCGTCCACCGGGTGCCGTCGAAGATGTTCCCGAAGGTCACGTCGCTACCCCTCGGCGTGCCGCGGCCGCGGATGGTCGGCGTGCTGCGCGGATTCGGTCCGGACGTGGTGCACCTGGCGTCACCGGCGCTGCTCGGCTACGGCGGACTTCTCGCCGCCCGCCATCTGGACGTGCCGACGGTGGCCGTGTTCCAAACGGACGTCGCGGGTTTCGCGCAGAGCTACGGCGTCGGCGTGATGTCGCGGGCCGCCTGGGCGTGGACCCGGCACCTGCACGGCAAGGCCGACCGCACCCTGGCGCCATCGACGTCGGCGATGGAAGACCTTGTCGCCCATGATGTTCTACGCGTACACCGCTGGGGGCGCGGAGTCGACGTCACGGGTTACGTCCCGTCGGCACGCGATGAGTCACTGCGGGCGCGCTGGTCGCCGCCGGGTAGGCCGGTCGTCGGCTTCGTCGGCAGGCTGGCGCCGGAGAAACACGTCGAGAGGCTGGCGGTGCTGGCGGGCCGCAACGACCTGCAGGTGGTGATCGTCGGGGACGGCGTCGACCGGCAGAAGCTCGAAAGGCTCATGCCGTCAGCCGTTTTCACTGGCGCGCTCTACGGCCCCGCGCTGGCGACCGCATACGCGAGCATGGACGTCTTCGTCCACACCGGCGAGCACGAGACGTTCTGCCAGACCGTGCAGGAGGCCAAGGCCTCGGGCGTCCCGGTCATCGCTCCCAATGCCGGCGGGCCGCGAGACCTGATCGCCCCCATGCAGACTGGGCTGCTGCTCGACGTCGCCGACTTCGAGACGAGGCTGCCCACCGCCGTCGACCACCTGCTGGACGAGCGGCAGCGGTATTCGCTGGCCGCCCGTCGCAGCGTGCTCGCCACGACGTGGCCCGCGGTGTGCCAGCAGCTGCTCGTCCACTACGAGGCGGTGCTTGGCGAGCGTCGGGGCCGCGCGGCGGCCTGATCGCCGTCGGCGCGCGCCAGCTGCGGGATGAGCCCGCCGGCCAGCACGTACTGCACCTGGCGGGGTGAAAGTCGGTGTCGTGCTTGGAAGGACGACTTCTTCGTGACGTTCTCAACGGTGATCGGGTCGGTGCCGCCCAGTGCCTCGTAGAGGTTCGTCAGGGCGAGTGAGTCGCCCTGGTCGACGCCGTCGTAGTCGTCGCCGTCGATGAACTCCAGGGCCAGCACCCCGAAGTTCGCGAGGTTCTGCCAATGGATCCTGGCGAACGACTTCGCGATGACCGCACGCAGCCCGAGGTATCGAAGGGTGATCGCCGCGTGCTCCCGCGATGAGCCCTGGCCGTAGTTCTCCCCGCCCACCACGATGTGGCCCGTCTTCTCGGTCTCCAGTGCCCGGTCGGGGTAGGTCTCGTCGATCTGGGTGAAGCTGAACATGGCGAGCTTGGGGATGTTGGACCGGAAGGGCAGGGCCCGTGCGCCTGCGGGGGAGATCTCGTCGGTCGAGATGTTGTCGCCCACCTTGAGAAGTACGGGCGCCTCGAACTCGTCGAGCAGTGGTTCGAAGTCTGGCAGCCGGGAGATGTTGGGGCCCTTGATCGGTGTGATGCCGCTGGCCTCTTCGGGTTCGGTCGGCGGCACCAGCATTGCCGTGTTGATGCTGTTCTGCTCGGGGAGCTTCAGCGGCGGATAGCTCATGCCCTCGGCACGCGCCCAGTCCCGCGGATCGGTGATGACTCCGGTGAGGGCCGAGGCCGCGGCGGTCTCCGGCGAGCACAGCCAGACCTTGTCCTCCCTGGTGCCCGACCGGCCCGGGAAGTTCCGCGGCATCGTGCGCAGCGAGTTGTGCCCCGTGGCGGGGGCCTGGCCCATGCCGATGCAGCCCATGCATCCCGCCTGGTGAATCCTGGCGCCCGCGATCACCAGAGATGCCGTGGCACCCATCATCGTGAGGTCGGTCAGGATTTCGCGCGAGGTCGGGTTGACGTCGAAGCTGACGTCCGGTGGCGTCTGCCGCCCGTCGACCATCGCCGCGGCGATGGCGAAGTCGCGCAACCCCGGGTTGGCGCTGGAGCCGATGACCACCTGGGCGACCGGCTCGCCGGCCACCTCGCGCACGGGCACGACGTTGCCCGGCGACGAGGGTTTGGCGATCAGCGGCTCGATCTTCGACAGGTCGATGGTCTCCTCGACGTCGTAGCCGGCGCCGTCGTCGGCGGCCAACTCCACCCAGTCGTCCTCGCGGCCCTCGGCGCGCAGGAAGCCGCGTACGGCGTCGTCGCTGGGAAACACCGTCGTGGTGGCGCCGAGTTCGGCGCCCATGTTGGCGATGACGTGGCGGTCCATCGCGGTCAGGCTAGTGAGCCCGGGCC
>NZ_JBOGDD010000778.1:0-17683 GCF_050701675.1 Mycobacterium sp.
GGGGTGATGATCCCTACTACGCCGACGGGCTCGCGGTGCATCGTGACACTGACGCCCTCTCGGGTCGACGCCTGACGCTCACCGGTCATGCGTAGCGCCTCACCGCTGAAGAACCGGAAGATCTGAGACGCCCGGACCACTTCGGCACGGGCCTCCGCGCGGGTCTTGCCCTCTTCGCGGGCAAGCAGTTCAGCCAGGCCATCCGCCTCGGCCAGGATTCGGGCCGCCACAGCTTCCAGCAGGTCGGCGCGACTCTGCGGCGAGCTGCGGGCCCACCCTGGCTGGGCGCCCCGCGCCTCGGTGACGGCCTCGTCCACGGTGGCGGCCGTGCCCTGCTGGATGACGGCCACGGTGTCACCGTGATCGGAGGGGTTGACGTCGCTGGTCTGCGTGCCGTCGGTGTCCAGCCAGCAGCCACCCACGAAGCTGGTGTGCTCGTTCACGTCCCGCACAGTAGCATGTTACCTAGGCTCTGCGTTTGCCGTGCGTTACCGTGAACAGATGCCAAACCAGGCTAAGCGCACATCGACCTCCGACGAGGTGTTCCGCAAGCTGCGCAGCGCGATCCAGTCCGGTGAGCTGCAGCAGGGCAGTCTGCACTCGATCTACGAGTTCGCCGAGACCTACCAGGTGTCTCGTACACCGGTGCGCGAGGCGGTATTACGGCTTGCCGACACCGGAATGGTCGTGATCGAACGCAACCGCGGGTTCCGGATTCGCGGTTTGACCGTCGACGACGTTCGCGCCGTGTTCGAGTTCCGCTTGGTGCTGGAGACCACGTCGTCGTCCTACGCCGCGCAACATGCTAGCCCGTCGGCAGTGGAACGCCTGGTGGAAAACCTGATGGAGATGCCCCGCTCCATCGCCGCCGAGGACACCGAGTCCTTTACCCGCCTCGACCGCGAGTTCCACGACGAGATCATCGCGACGATGGACAACTCGCGGGTCCGACGCGAGTTGGCCGGATTGCGCGCGGCTACTCAGGCAATGGGCGTCACCACCATGGACCGGACCTCACGGCTGCGCGAGATCTATTCCGACCACCAACCAATCGTCAAGGCCATCGCCGCGGGCGACTCGCTGGCCGCAGCGCGCGCCATGACCAACCATCTGGTGCACAGCGGGTGCGTCATCATGAGTGAGGTTTCCGTGCGCACCGGTGACCCGATGCCGGTCAACTGGCCCGACTTCCTGCTGCCGTCGCTGCTGAACAATGGCGAACCCGACAGCGAAGTCCTCGTCTAGACCCCTCGCTTGGCGGCATGCTGCGCGGTCGACCACCCGGATGCCGACCAGTGGCATGCTAGTTTCACCGGCAGTGAAGACGCGTTCGCCCGCGGCGCTGCCGTCCTGGTTGTGGCGCCTGCTCATCGCCATGGTGCTCACGCAGGTGGCGGCGTTCCTGGTGCGCCCTGCCCTGACGTACCGCGCACTCGAGCTCGGCGCCAACGACTTGCTCGTCGGGCTGCTGGTGGCGATCTACGCCTTCCTGCCCGCACTATTGGCGGTTCCACTCGGGCGGTATTCGGATCGACGTCGTCCGGCTCCGGTGTTCGGCTTCGGCACCATCCTGCTCGGCGTCGGTTCGGCCGGACTGGCCGTCGCCGAGTCGCTGGCCACGGTCGCCGTCGCCACGGTCGCCCTCGGCCTGGGCGCCATGATGATCATGGTCGGCGCGCAGTCGATCGTCGCCCGGGTCTCCACCGAGGCCGATCTCGACCGCGACTTCGGCTTGACCAGCGCGGCGGCGTCCATCGGGCAGATGCTCGGGCCGCTCGGTACCGGCTGGATGCTGACAGGCAAGGACAACGCGTCGGGCACCGCCCTGGCGTTCGCGGTCGGCGCCGGCCTCTGCGCCGTCGCCCTCGCGTTCACGTTCGCCTACCCCGATCGGCCGGGACCCAGTTCCAGCACCGACGCACCTCCGCGGTGGATGGAAACCGTTGCAATACTGCGAATTCCGAGCGTGCCCGGCGCCATGACCGCCAGCATCGCCCTGCTGGCCACGGTCGATCTGCTGGTCGCCTACCTGCCGCTCATCGGAGAACGAGTCGGAATCAGCCCCGGCGTCGTCGGCATCCTGTTGAGCCTGCGCGCGGCTGCCTCGGTCTCCTCGCGGATCCTGCTCGCGGTGCTCACGAGGCGTTTCAGCCGCACCGGTCTGATCACCACCAGTACTTTCGTGACAGCGCTGCTGGTGCCTGCCATCGCGTTCACGTCGAACCCGTGGCTGCTAGGCGCCCTGCTGGTGGTGCTCGGGTTCTTCCTTGGCCTGGGCCAGCCGCTGACCATGACACTGATCACCACTGCGGTACCCGCCAGGTCGCGTGGCGCCGCGCTCGCCATCCGCATGCTCGGCAACAAGGCCGGACAGGTTGCGGTACCCGCGGCCATCGCCGCTGCAACGGCCGCCGTGGGCGTCGGCGGGGGGTTCGTGCTGCTCGGAGCCGTCCTGGCCGCGGCCACACTCGGGGCCTCGCGGGCGCGCTGATTCGGTTCTTACGGCCACGTGGACTCGTCCCTCCGTGATCTACCTCTCCTATTGACACTCAATGTGAACTGAGTAACATGCTACCGAGTAGCGTGCTACTGCTCGACCCGGAAGCGCGCTAGATCGAAGTCAACGGAGACTCTTCGAAGGAGTGGCAGTGAAGAAACGCAACATCCTCGGCGCCATCGCCCTGACGGCGACACTCGCCCTGACGGCGTGCAACGGCGCCGGCGGCAGGGGCGGAGAGGCCGACGCGGCCAACTACCCGTCCTCGCAGGTCACCATCAACTCGCCGTTCAACCCAGGCGGCGGGATCGACCTCGCGATCAACAGCATCATCCAGGTGCTCGGCGAGACCAAGCTGACCACCGCTCAGATGCGACTGAACAACATGCCTGGCGGCTCGGGAATGGTGGCGACCGGCACCCTGGCGTCGGATTGCACCGGCGCCACCGATCAACTCCTGGTGACCAGCGTCAGCAATCTGTCGGCCAGCCTGCAAGATTCACAGAACGTGGGCCTGTCGAAAATGGTGCCCCTTGCCGGTCTGTTCGCCGAGTACACCTACGCCTACGTTCGCAAGGACTCACCCTTCACCAAGCTCAGCGACGTAGTCGACGCCATCAAGGCCCAACCCGGCAAGGTCAAGATCGGCGGAGCCTCCCTCGGCAGCGCCGACAACATCGTGGTGGCCGATCTCGCCAAACTGGTCGGGGTCCCGTTCTCGCAGCTGGCCTACCTACCGCTCGAAGGCGCCGAGAACCAGACCAACCTGCTGGGTGGTCAGATCGACGTCGCCTTCGGCGGACCCGATCTGCTCAGCCTGGTCGAAAGCGGCGACGCCCGCGTGCTGGCGGTCAGCGCCCCCAAACGACTGACCGCCGATCGGGTCAAGAACGTGCCGACCATGACCGAACTGGGCTACAACGTCACGCAGTCCAACTGGCGCGGCGCCTTCGGTCCCCCGGACATGCCGGACTACGCGGTCAAGTACTGGAACGACACCTTCAAGAAACTCGCCACGACGCCCCAGTGGAAAGCCGTCGCCGACAAGAACACCTGGGAAATCACCGGTTTGGATCAGCAGCAGTTCAAGGATTTCCTCACCACTGAGCAGGGCAACTTGACCACCTCCCTGACCGAGCTCGGCCTCATCCAGAACTAACCCCCGGTAGTTGGCCAGGGGCGGCGGCGCGATCCACCGCGGCGTCGCCCTTAGCACGTCGTGTCTCGATTCGAGCGCAGGAAGTGAGGACCAGGTGCCTCCGGTACAGCCCCACCAGTCCGACAACGCCACGGAGCCAGCCACTGTCGTGGAAACCGCACTGCCACAAGAAGAACCCGATTACGAGCTGCCTCCCTTGGGGCGCCTCGCGAGTTGGGTACGCCATGTCTCCATCATCGTCGTGTTCCCCGGCTTCTCGGTGTTCTACCTATGGCAGGCGATGACAGTTCCGCTGCCCAAGCGCGAACTGCTGGTGTCCCCCCGCGGATTCCCCACCGCGATCGCCGTAGCGATGGTCGCAGTCTCGGTGCTGCTCGCCGCAGCGCAGGTGCTTGCCCTGGTCCGCAAGCACCTCGCCGCCCGCCGGGGCGATGCAGTCACCGAAGCCGAGGACGACGACCGCGAACGCATCACCTGCTGGCGCGACGCCTGGATCACCTTCATCGCGCTGATCGCCTA
Source organism: Mycobacterium sp. (assembly GCF_050701675.1). Lineage (GTDB taxonomy): Bacteria > Actinomycetota > Actinomycetes > Mycobacteriales > Mycobacteriaceae > Mycobacterium. Next base: position 4,176 of record NZ_JBOGDD010000778.1, read on the forward strand.
CATCGCGTTGTTCACCCTGCTCGGATTCACCGTTTCGACGCTGCTGTTCCTTGCGGGACTGTCCACCTACCTCAGCCCACGCCGCTGGATTCGAAACGTGATCGTCTCCGCGATCTTCTCGGGCGCAGTCTTCTATCTCTTTGCCTACGTGCTCGGCGTCCAACTGCCGGGCGGACTGCTCTCGGGGGTCTTCTGACGTGGATTCGCTGATGATGCTGTTCGGAGCCTTCGAGACCGTCCTACGCCCGGAGTACCTCCTCTACGCGTTCCTGGGCGCAGCCATCGGCACGGCCGTCGGCGTGCTGCCGGGCCTCGGCCCGGCGGTAACCATGTCGCTTCTGCTCCCCGTGGTCTTCGCCCTCGGCGACCCGCTGGCGGCGATCATCATGTTCTGCGCCATCTTCCTTGGCGCCATGTACGGCGGATCCACGACCTCCATCCTGCTGAGCACGCCCGGGGAATCCTCCTCGGTCGTGAGCGTGATGGACGGCTACCGAATGACACGAGCGGGGCGCGGGGGAGCCGCGCTGCTGACCTCGGCCGTCGGCTCATTCGTCGCTGGCGTGCTGTCCACCTTCGCCCTCACCCTGGTGGCCAAGCCTCTCGTCAAGTTCGCCCTGACCTTCGGGCCCGCCGAATACTTCGCCTTCGCCGTCCTCGCCCTTGCCCTTGCCACCACCAGCATGCTGGGCGGCCGTCCCCTCAAGGCGGCGTTCTCCGCGCTGCTCGGTCTGGCCATCGGCACCGTCGGCATCCACGCCGTCAGCGGCACCAACCGATTCACCTTCGGAATCCTGGCCATCTACAACGGAATCGACTTCGAACTGGTCACCATTGGCCTGTTCGCCATCGTCGAGGTCTTGTTCGTCGTCGGCACCATGCGCCACACCACCACCCCGCACGTCTCCGGCACCATGGGCAAGCTATACATGACGAAGGAGGAATGGCGCCGGTCGGTTCCGTCCTGGCTGCGCGGATCGGTTCTCGGATTCTTCGTCGGCATCCTGCCGGGCGCAGGTGCGACCGTAGCGTCCTACCTGTCCTACGGCGTCGAGCGCAACGTCTCCAAGACACCCGAGAAGTTCGGCCGCGGCAAGGGCATGATCGAGGGGCTGGCGGGCCCGGAGGCGGCCAACAACGCCGCCGCCCAGGGCGCGCTCGTTCCCCTTCTCACCCTGGGCATTCCGCCCACCGCGGCCACGGCGGTGATGCTCGGCGCGTTGCAAGGGTTCGGCGTCACCACCGGCCCACTGATGTTGCGTGACAACGCCAACTTCGTCTGGGCCATCGTCGCCAGCCTGCTGGTGGGCAACGTGCTGCTGCTGCTCCTCAACGTCCCGCTGATCCGGGTGTGGGTGAAACTGCTCAGTGTCCCGACGGGCTTGCTGTCACCGATGATCCTGGTCATCTCCACCGTCGGAGTGTTCAGCCTGTCCCGCAACACCACCGATCTGATCTTGATGGTGATCTTCGGAGCCATCGGCCTGCTGCTGCGGATCTGCGACGTACCGTTGGCGCCCGCGGTGCTCGGACTCGTCCTCGGCCCACTGATGGAAGAGCAGTGGGGCCGCGGCCTCACCACCTCCCGTGGTGACTGGTCGATATTCGTTTCCAGCCCGACCGCCGTCATCATCTTGATCCTGGCCGTCATCGCCTTCACCTTCCCCGCGCTGGTGAAGCTCCTCCACCGCGTCAAGAGCATGGTCGGCGAGAAAGAGGTAGTGCACCAATGACATTGCAGACCGCGCCCCGATCCGGCGCACAGGTGTTGGTCGACCAGCTCGCCCTCAATGGCGTCGAGTCGATCTTCGCGGTCGCCGGCGAGAGCTACCTGGCGGTGACCGATGCCCTCTACGAACACCAGCGCATCCACCTCTACTCCTGCCGCCAGGAGGGCGGCGCCGCCTTCATGGCCGAGGCCACCGGCAAGCTCACCGGCCGTCCGGGCATCTGCCTGGTGACCCGCGGACCGGGCGCAACGAATGCCAGCATCGGCGTACACACCGCATTTCAGGACTCCACCCCGATGATCCTGCTCGTCGGACAGGTCGCCCGTTCAACCATGGGACGCGAGGGTTTTCAAGAGTTGGACTACGTCCAGGTGTTCAGCGGGCTCGCGAAGTGGGCGGTGCAGATCGATGATGCCGCCCGCATCCCCGAGATCGTGCACCGCGCGTTCAGCACCGCGATCTCGGGCAGGCCGGGTCCGGTGGTGATCGCTCTGCCCGAGGACATGCTCCAGGACGTCGTCACGGTGCCCGACGCCAAACCTGCCGAGGCACAACGGGCGCATGCCTCAAACGCCGCGCTGACCCGTTTCGCCGAGCTACTGACCGAGGCTCATCGGCCATTGCTGATCGCGGGGGGCAGCTGCTGGGATCAGGACGCCGCCCACTCCCTGCTGCAGCTCGCCGAACGCTGGCGCATCCCCGCCTTGACGACCTTCCGCCGTCAGGATCTCGTCGACAACCGATCCCCCGCCTTCGGCGGCGCACTCGGGCCCGGCCTGGGCGCGCACCTCGCGGCACGGGTCCGCGACGCCGACCTGATCATCGCCCTGGGCGGTCGGCTCGGTGACATGACCACCGGCGGCTACACGCTGTTCGGCGTACCCGATCCCGGCGTCCGGCTCATCCACGTTCACGCCGACGCCGACGAACTCGGTCGGGTCTACTCCGCGGAGCTGTCGATCAACGCCGTCCCACGTACCCTTCTACCCCGGCTGCTGGAACTCGACGCACCCACCGAACCGCACTGGAGCGAATGGTACGACGACACCCGGCGCAGCTATCTCAAGCTGTCCGAGCCCACCGGGGACTCGGTCGGCCTGGATCTGGCCGCAGTGGTGCGCGCGGTGTCAGACACCGTGCCCGAGAACACCGTGATCACCAACGGCGCAGGCAATTACACCGCATGGCTGCACCGTTACCACCGCTTCGCCCAGCACCCCACCCAGCTCGGCCCCACCAGCGGCGCCATGGGTTACGGCCTGCCAGCGGCCATCGCCGCCGCCGTGCACGACCGCGACCGGCTCGCCATCGCCTACGCCGGTGACGGCTGCATGCTGATGAACGGGCAGGAGCTGGCCACCGTCGCACACTATGCGCTGCCGGTCATCGTGATCGTGGTCAACAATGGTCATCTCGGCACCATCCGGATGCATCAGGAGATGCGCTACCCCGGGCGGGTCATCAACACGGGTCTGACCAATCCGGACTTCGTCGCCTACGCACGATCTTTCGGCCTGTGGGCCGAACGCGTCACCGAAACCGCCCAGTTCGCCGGAGCGTTTCAACGCGCCAGGACCGCGGGCGGTCCCGCGCTGCTCGAACTGATCACCGACCCCGAACAGTCCACGCCCGATCGTCGACTGTCCGCAGTGCGCCAGGCCGCGCAAGGAAGGAACACCCAATGAGATACGCCCGCATCGCGGTGGACGGAGCGTCCCGCTGGGGCGTCGTGTCCGGCGACACCGTCCAGCTCATCGACGGAACGCCCTACGACGGCGGTCAGCCCGGCCACACCCGGCTCGCGCTGGCCGACGTCCGGCTGCTGGCACCGGTCACACCGTCGAAGATCTTCTGCCTTGGCAAGAACTACCACGCCCACCGCGTCGAGATGGGCTTCGCGCACGACGGCGCCCCATCTGTGTTCATGAAGGGATCCACGACCGTCATCGGGCCTGGTGATGACATCGTGCTACCGCCGCTGAGCCTGAGCACCCACGTCGAGCACGAGGCCGAACTGGCCGTCGTCATCGGCAAATCGGCGCGGTTCGTCAGCGCTGCCGACGCACTCGACTACGTCCTGGGCTACACCTGCGCCAACGACGTCAGCGCGCGTGACCTCCAGCGCGGGGATCCCCACCCCACCCGCGGCAAGGGATTCGACACCTTCTGCCCAGTCGGACCGTGGATCGAGACCGATCTCGACCCAATCGGTGGAGTTGCTTTGCGCTGCAGCGTAAACGGCTCGCTGCGGCAGGACGGGTCGACGGCGGACATGACCTACGGAATCCCGTACCTGATCGAGTATCTGTCCGGCTTCGCCACGCTCCTCCCCGGCGATCTGGTCATCACCGGTTCACCGGGAGGGACCGGAGCGCTGCTACCCGGCGACCATGTCACCGTCGAAATCGACGGCATCGGCAGCCTCACCAACGGCGTCGTCGGCGCTGACCGCCCCTGATCTTCACCCACCACAGCTCGACAACCGAAGGGAGGGCAGAGATGCCCACTGTGTCCGAATCAGAACTGCGCGAGAAGCTCGTTCGCATCTACACCGCCAAGGGTGCGCCACCCCAGGAAGCCGACATCGTCGCCCGCCACCAGGTGGACGCCGACCTGGTTGGCCACGAGTCACACGGTGCCATGCGCACCCGCAAATACGTCGAGCTCATCGACAAGGGGCACATCGTCCCTGGCGCACCCTACGAGGTCGAAAAGTCCGGGCCCACCTCCACCGTGGTCAACGGTAACTGGGGCTTCGGGTTCGTCGTCACCGAACGCGCCATGGCCGAAACCATCGCCAAGGCCAAGGAATCCGGTGTCGCGATGGCGGCAGTGCACCACCAGGGCCACGTCGGCCGGTTGGGCGCATACGCCGCGATGGCGGCCGAACAGGGAATGATCGCAATGATCATGGCCGACTCCGGCCTTGGCCCGAAGTTCGTCACTCCGTTCGGTGGCCGGGAATCCCGTCTGGGCACCAACCCGATCTGCTTCGCCGCGCCGGCAGGCCCGCAGGGCCCGGTGATCCTCGACATGGCGACCTCGGCGGTCGCTGCCGGCAAGATCCACGTGGCCCGCGACCGTGGCGTCGAGATCCCCAAGGGCTGGATCCTCGACAAGGACGGCAAATCGAGCACCAACCCGTTGGACTACTACGACGGCGGCACCATCCTGCCGGTAGGCGGCGATCAGGGCCACAAGGGTTACGGTCTGTCGTTCATCGTCGAGATGTTCTGCGGACTGCTCACCGGACTGGGATTTGGCATCGACCCGCTCGGTCGGCACAACGACGGCATCTTCATCTCGGTGTTCGACATCGAGCGCCTTCAGGACCGGGGCCGGTTCGAAGCCATGATGGGCGACTTCATCGCCTACCTGAAGGACACCCCGCTGGCCGATGGGTTCGACGAGATCCTGTTCCCCGGTGAAATCGAGATGCGGATGGGCGCCGAGCGCCGCAAGGCGGGGATCGCGATCACCGACAACACGTGGGCCGACCTGCTGGCGCTGACCGAGGAGGTCGTCACCGCACATGCCTGAGCGCCCAGTGGTCTTCGTCACCAAGCCGATCGACGAGCACTCTCTGACGATGCTCGCCGAGCACGCCGAGGTCGTGCGCGGATACGGGCCGGGCGCGCAGGCATTGTCCGACCACCAAGGACGCGTCGACGTGCTGCTCGTCCGCTCCGACACGCTCGATGCGTCGGTGTTCGCCAACGCCTCCCGGTTGCGCTTCGTGCAGCGCGTCGGGATCGGGGTCGACGGCATCGATCTCGCGGCTGCCGCGGCTGCGGGCGTGCCGGTCTACAACACGGCCGGTGGCAACGTGCACACCGTTGCCGAGATGACCATCGCGCTGGCCCTCGCCGTGGCGCGGCAGCTTCCCCGCTGGGACGCCACCGTGCGCGCGGGCGGGTTTGCCAGCCGCAATCAGGATCCCGGCACGCAACTGTACGGAAAGCGCTGGGGCATCGTCGGTCTCGGCACCATCGGTCGAGAAGTCGCCCGCATCGCCCACCTCGGACTCGGTATGACGGTTGCCGCCTACCATCCCTCCCGCGACGCGCAGTGGATCATCGACGGGGGCGCCGTGCCGACCCCCCGGCTGCTGGATCTGATGGCAGAATGCGACGTCATCAGTCTGCACGTCCCGCGCACCGAGGGGAGTCAAGGGATGATCGGCCGCGACGAACTCGCTGCGATGCGCAAAGATGCCATCCTGGTGAATGTTTCGCGCGGCGGAGTAGTCGACGAGCACGCGCTGTTCGAGGCGCTGGACAACGAACGAATTGGCGGCGCGGCGGTCGACGTCTTCGACGACGAACCGCCTCCAGGCGACCATCCGTTCTTCGCACTGTCCAACGTCGTGCTTTCACCGCACCGCGGCGGCCGCACACGGGAGGCCACCGAAGCCATAGGAGAACAGGCGGTGCGACGGGTACTCGAACTGCTGGCCAACCCTTCGCACGACGGCGCGGTGAACGAGTACCTGTTGTCACGTGCGGGATGACGCGTCGACCGACAGCGATCCCGCCGAGGTCGGCGACGCGGCCACCCGCCTGCGCGGCGTGCTCCGCGGCGAGGTCGACGTCGACGTGCGGCGGCGCGCGGAGTACTCGTCGGATGCCTCCAACTATCGGATCGTCCCCGCAGCCGTGCTGTTCCCCGCCGATACCGACGACGTGGTGCAGATCGTCGGGGAGGCGCGGCGAGTCGGTATCCCGCTGACCGCACGCGGCGGGGGAACGTCCGTCGCGGGCAACGCGATCGGGCCGGGCTGGGTGCTCGACTTCAGCCGGCACCTGAACGCGGTTCTCGACGTCGACCCCGACAGCCGAACCGCCCGCGTACAGCCGGGTACCGTACTGACGACCCTGCAGCGCGCGGCGGCGCCCTCGCGATTGCGGTTCGGACCCGATCCGTCGACGCAGGCCCGCGCCACCCTCGGCGGGATGATCGGCAACGACGCCTGTGGCCCCCGTGCCGTCAGCTGGGGCCGGACCAGTGACAACGTCTGCGCCCTCAGGATGGTCGACGGCACCGGGCGACTGGTCGAGGTATCCGAAGGTTTCGCCGACTATCCCGGGTTGGAGGACTTCACCCTCGGCCACCTCGAACTGATCCGCACCGAGTTCGGCCGCTTCGGCAGGCAGGTGTCGGGGTACGCACTGCAACGTCTGCTCCCAGAGTCGGGACGGGCGCTTGCCCAAGCACTTTCGGGCACCGAGGGCAGTTGTGGCCTCGTCGTCGAGGCCACGGTGAAGCTGGTTCGGATCCCGGCGGTCACCATGTTGACCGTCTTGGGCTATCCGGACATGCCGTCGGCGGCCGACGACGTCACCGCGCTGCTCCCGCTGCGCCCGCTGGCCATCGAGAGTATGGATTCCTACCTTGTCGACGTCGTGCGCAGGCACGCCGGCGGCCGGCCCGTGCCCGCGCTGCCCAGCGGCGGGGCCTGGCTCTTCGTCGAAACCAGCGGTGAGACCGTAGCCGAGGCGCTCGCCAGTGCCGAGGACGTCGTGAAAGTGACTGCCGCACTGGGTAGCCGGATTGTTACCACATTGGATGAGACGCGCTCGCTGTGGCGGATCCGCGAAGACGGCGTCGGACTGGCGGGCCGCACGCCGGACAATCAACCGGCATGGCCCGGCTGGGAGGACGCGGCCGTCCCACCGGCCGTGCTGGGCGACTACCTGCGCGACTTCGAACGCCTCAAGGTCCAGCACGGTGTGCAGGGGCTGTCCTATGGCCACGTCGGCGACGGCTGCATCCACACCCGGCTCGATCTTCCGATAGCTGACGCGCCCAAGCGTTTTCGGACCTTTCTCGAGGATGCCGCCGACCTGGTCGCCGGCTACGGTGGCTCCCTGTCCGGTGAGCACGGAGACGGCCGCGCCCGCGGGGAACTGCTGTCACGCATGTACTCCCCCGCGGCGCTTCGTGCGTTCGACGAGTTCAAGGATTTCTTCGACCCGGATCGGGTGCACAACCCTGGCATCATCGTCGACCCCGCCGCACTTGATGACGATCTGCGCCTCACCCAGGCACGGCCCGTGCCGGCCATCGGGTTCGCCCTGCACGCGGACGGGGGCGACCTGTCCAAGGCCGTGCACCGCTGCGTCGGCGTGGGCAAGTGCCGCGCGGACAACGCCGCCGCGGGCGGATTCATGTGTCCGTCCTTCCACGCCACCCGCGACGAGAAGGACTCGACCCGAGGTCGGGCCAGGGTGCTGCAGGAAATGGTGAACGGCTCGCTCATCCGCGACGGATGGCAGTCACCTGAGGCCGCCGAATCACTGGACCTGTGCCTGTCGTGCAAGGCATGCGCCTCGGACTGTCCGGCCGGAGTGGACATGGCCACCTACAAGTCCGAATTCCTCTACCGCCGCTACCGGGGCAAGCGCCGACCGATGAGCCACTACACCCTGGGCTGGCTGCCCGTCTGGCTGCGGCTGACCGCCCTGGTGCCGTGGCCGGTGAACCTGGTCGCCCGACGGTGGCCCAGGGTCGTGCATCTCGGTCTACGCATGGCAGGCGCCGATCCTCGTCGGGAGGTGCCAGAACTGCCCGCACGCACCTTCCGGCGCCAGTTCCGTTCCGGCAGGCCAGGGTGGCAGACGAATCGTCCACGTGTGGTCCTCTGGGTGGACAGCTTCACCAACGGATTGGCCCCCGAGATCGCACGGGCCGCCGTCACCGTGCTCGAACATGCCGGATACTCCGTTGTTCTCACCCGCCGTCAGCAGTGCTGCGGTTTGACCTGGATCACCACCGGCCAGCTCGATGTCGCTCGTCGACTGCTCCGGAAGAGCCTGGACGCACTCGAACCCTTCTTGCAGGACCCCAACATTGCGATCGTCGGACTGGAACCGTCCTGCACCGCCGTGCTCCGGTGCGACGTGGCTGAACTGCTGCCGGACGATCCGCGCGCAACCGAGCTGACCCGCCGCGTCCACACCGTGGCCGAATTCCTCGGTTCGAAGACCATCCGGCACCCAAATCGTTGGCAGACACCAAGACTCGACGGTATCGAGGTCCTGGCCCAGCCGCACTGCCACCAGCACGCCGTCATGGGGTGGGAAGCCGACCGGGCCCTGCTCGTCCAAGCAGGAGCGACGGTCACGTCGATCGCCGGATGCTGCGGCCTGGCCGGCAACTTCGGGATGGAGAAGGGGCACTACGACGTTTCCGTAGCCGTCGCCGAGAACGGTCTCTTGCCCGCTCTGCGGAACGGTGCCAATGCCGTGTTCCTCGCCGACGGCTTCTCCTGCCGCACCCAGGCGATACATCTATCAGGCCGCACGGGCCGGCATCTGGTCGAATTGCTGGCTGATCGGCTTCGTTTATAGCAACGCCTATCAGGCGCAGTCACACGGGTTGCGGGCGAGGTTCCCCGGACACTCCGACCCTTCCACCGCCGACAACGCTGGCGCCACGTTTTTCGGGAGGTCGCGACGCTGGCGTCGTAAACCATCACCAGTTGCGTTGACCAAGAGTCGGTGTGAGTGCCCGCGCTCGCGAATCGGATGATCGGAGAAGTCGGCGCGCCATGCGCGGCTCGCATTCCGGATGCCAGGGTGTCAACGACGGGCATGACGGAGGCGGTGAGCGATGCGTGGCGCGCCGACGTCTCGCGGCGGCTCGTGAACCGTTAGTTCATGTTCCAGGGCTCGCCGTAGGTGGTGACGCTGTCACCCGTCGAGGCGATGAGCCGTGCGAACAGACGCAGCAGCACACCACCGGCGGCACCGGTGACCGTTCCGTGAGCGTTCGACACCGCGACGCCGCCGGAAGCACCCTTGACGTCGACCGAGAAGGTCGCGACTTCCTGGATGCCGGGGCCGTTGCCCAGGTCGGCACTGATCGACACTCCCGGGAACAGGTTCGGGGTGATGACCGAGCCCAGCGGGTTGAAGCCAGCGCTCAACGGGTTGATGTTGACGTCGTCGAGCAGGATGTTCGGGGTGGTGTAGCTGAAGTTGATGCCCACGCCCAGCGACCACGGGAAGCCGATCTGGTAGCCCAGCTCCAGGGTGCCCTCGAACTCGTCGGCACCGGGGCCGGCGACGATGAACTTGGCCCGACCCGAGTGGAACCACTCACGGGTCAGCCGGTTGCGGTCAAGTGGGAACACACCGTTGAGGAAGGTGTCCCACTGCTGGACCGTCAGGGTCCGGTCTTGGCCATCGACCAGGCTCAGCTCGTTGTCCAAACCTGCGTGTGAGGTGCCTGTGCTCGCGAACAGAGCCGCGACGGTCGCGATCAACGCGACCAGCACCCGACTGATTGCCTTCATGATCTCCCTAGCTTGTCGTCGACAGACAGTTAAGCCCGTCGTTTCCTGTGAGTGCCCGGCTCTACCGCTAAACCTGACACCTCGCAAGCCCTCGATGTGAGGGAAATTAGAAACCCCACATGTTGTTCTTACGTAACGCTCATCGTTGACGACAGAAACATAACGGTGCGCAAACCGGCGGGCAACGCGTAGGTATCTACGCGGCGCGGCGCGTTATCGATGAGAGAGAGTTTGCCCCGGCATGGCAGGGCACACACCGCCGCGTCCGCCGCCCTTCCGCGGGCGCGCCGCCTCTGGTACGACGACCCATCACAGGGGCGTACTTGAGTCCGGTTCGGCCACTGGACGTTTCCGCCCCGGGGGTACGAAGCGACAGGTCAACCGTGGTGCGGTGGGACGTTGTCGCGCAGCCAACGATCGCGTTCGGCGTCGCCGTCGGACGGGCGCTCGTCCCACTCGTCCTTGGTGGTTTCGGGAAGAGAATCGCCGAAAATCTTGTTAACTGACGCACGCTTTGAGTCTGCTGGCTCGGTCACAGCAGCCCTCCATTGTGACGAAGATCACACTGACGGCCGGTTTGCAGTTCACGTGGCATTAACGCAATCGGGCAACGTACAGGCGGAACTGACGGCACCGAAAATTCCCACGCTGAGCGTGGATTCCGACGGGCCGTGACTGCCGAAGTCGGCAAGAGGCTAAATCTCGAGGCTGGACAGCTGGTCGATGATCTGCACCGCCAGCGGGCCGAGCGTGGCCATACCGTCGCGCACGGCGGCCCGGGATCCCGCGATGTTGACGACCAGGGTGCTCCCGGAAATTCCCGCCAACCCACGGGACACCCCCGCCTCGACGATGCCCGCCGACAGGCCGGATGCCCGAAGGGCCTCGGCGATGCCGAGCAGCTCGCGGTCCAGGATGGTTCTGGTGGCCTCCGGGGTGACGTCGCGTGGCGTCACACCAGTGCCACCCACCGAGATCACCAGGTCCACGCCGCCGATCACGGCGGTGTTCAGGGCGTTGCGAATCTCGATCTCGTCTGCCGAGACGGCTACGACGCCGTCGACCACGAACCCCGCCTCGCCGAGCAGTTCAGTGACCACCGGTCCGCTGTGGTCCTCTTCGTCCCCATGCGCCGTCCTGTCATCGACGACGACGACGAGTGCGCGGCCCAACAACTCACCTGGCTGTTCCATGAACGCAACCGTATATCCCGCCGCCGACGCGGGTTCGGCCATCCTGAGCACGGGGCGTCCCGGCGCCACCGTCACTGGTCGGCCTTCCCGAGGGTGACGTCCACGGTCTGCGGTTTCCCGGACGGGTCCAGGTAGGTCAGCGTGACCTTGTCACCTGGCGCCCTGGACCTGACTGCCGCGACGAGGGCGTCGGCACTGCTGATCACCCTGTCGTCGACCTTGGTGACGACGACACCGCTCGGCAGACCGGCGACCGCGGCGGCTCCGCCGCCGGTGACGTCGACGATCTTGGCGCCGTCGACGCTCGCGTCGTTGCCGACCTGAACGCCGAGGGAGGCGTGCGAGGCGGTGCCGTTCTGGATCAGTTCGTCGGCGATGCGCTTGGCCTGGTCGACGGGAATGGCGAAACCGAGGCCGATCGAGCCGCTCTGCGACTGCCCCGAGTCGCCGCCAAGGGTGGCGATGGCCGAGTTGACGCCGACCAGTTCGCCGTTCATGTTGACCAGCGCGCCACCGGAGTTACCCGGGTTGATCGCGGCGTCGGTCTGAATCGCGTCCAGCACGGTGTTCTGGTTCTGGGCGTCACCGCCCGCGGCGACCGGCCTGTTCAGCGCGCTGACGATGCCCGTGGTGACGGTGCCCTCGAGACCGAGCGGCGAGCCGATGGCGACGACGTCCTGCCCGACGCGCAGGTTGCCCGACGATCCGACCGTGATGGGCGTCAGGCCGGTGGCTCCCACGGCCTGGACGACGGCGATGTCACTGCTGGGATCGGTGCCGAGCACCTTGAAGGACGTGGTGGCTCCGTTGGCGAAGGTCACCTTGGTCTGCAACCCGCCGCCCGGTGCGCCCGGTGCGCCCGGTGCGCCTGGGCCGCCTGGTCCGTCGCCGCCGCCGGCCACCACGTGGTTGTTCGTGAGGATGAGACCGTCGGTGGTCAGGATGATGCCGGAGCCCTCTTCGGACTGCCTGCCCAAGTCGGTTTCGAGCTTGACCACGCTCGGGACCACCTTGGCGGCGACCTGCTCGACCGAGCCGGCCGGCAGGCTTGCGGCGGGCACGCCGGGCACGGGACCCGCGACGGAGGAACTCAGTGCGGGCCGATCCGGCCGCACCAGCGTCGCGACGCCGCCGCCGATGCCTGCCGAGACGACGGCGATGGTCAATGCGCCGACCGTCAATCGACCTGCCCTGGAACGCTTCTGGGGAGCAGCGGGCGGAATGTGCATCATCCGCGTCGGATCGACGGGCCGATACGGGTCAGCCGGGCCGCGGTAGGGCTGCTGCTGCGTGGCGTAGCGCCAGTCGTAGGACTGCTGCGGATACCCGCCAGGGCGCTGTTGGCCGGGGTAGCCCGGCGCCGCAGCCTCGTGCATGCCAGGCCGATGCTGCCCGTGCGGCGGCGGCGGGGAGTACCTCGGATGGTTGGTCATTTCGGCTGGCTGCTCTTCTTTCGAGTAGTTTGCGTCGGCGATCTTTAATGACTAACGAAAGGCGTGCCCCGAACAGTGCCCCCCTGGGCTGAGAATCCACTTAGAGAACGTTCGGGACTTACCCAGACTTCTCGCCGACCCTCCCCCAGATCACCCATTCTCGGCGTTGCCGGGCACCCCGTCCACTGCGCCGCTCTCGCGTGTCGCAGCGCTTCGGCCGGAGGGTTCGAAGATCGGGCGGCCGGGCAGCACCAGGTGGACCGACGCCCCCGGTGGGTCACCGCCCGGCACCGTGTCGTCGATCCGAAGTGTCCCACCGTGTTTCACGACGACCTGGTTGACGATGGCCAGACCTAGACCAGAGCCGGACATCGCCCTTGCCGAGGTCGACCGGTAAAACCGTTCGAACACCAGCTGCCGCTCCGCAGCGGGAATGCCAGGGCCGTGGTCGGACACCACCAGCTCGGCGTACATCGGGTCGATCTGTGCCAGCGTCACCTCGACCCGGCCACCGGTGGGACTCCACTTGGCGGCGTTGTCGAGGAGGTTGAGCACCGCTCTGGACAATCCCGCCTCGTCGCCGGACACCTGCCAGCCGGTGGTCGACACGCTGAATTCGATGTCGTTGCGGCGCCTGCGGACACGCTCCAGGCTCCGGTCGACGACGTCGGACAGGTCGACGGGCTCGTGGATCGTGACGCCCGCGTCGTCCCTGGTCAGGTCCACCAAATCGCCCACCAGCGTGGAGAGCTCTTCGATCTGGGCGATCACGTCGGAGCGCAGCCCCGCCATTTCCTCCTCGGGGATCTTCGGCGCACCGGGAGCCATGGACGCCATCAGGAGCTCGACGTTGGTG
>NZ_JBOGDD010000779.1:0-4980 GCF_050701675.1 Mycobacterium sp.
CTATTGCATCGGCACCAACCTGGCCCGGATGACCATCGACCTGATGTTCAACGCGATCGCCGACGCCATGCCCGACCTCACCTCGCTGGCCAAGCCCGAACGCTTGCGGTCGGGCTGGCTCAACGGCATCAAGCACTGGCAGGTCGACTACACCGGGTCGTCCGCCGCTCACTAGGCGTAGTCGATGATCGACCGCCAGTAGCTTTCCGGGATCTCGGCACCAGACCGCAAGACCATGGCGAGTCCGGTCGCCATCGCGATGCCGAGGAGACCCAACCACAAACCTGCCAACGCGATGACCACCCACAGGGCGGTGGTGACGGCCGGCCATGGGGACACCACGGCAAGCGCGGGCGCGAAGAAGAAGCCAAGCCCGACGTACCAGGACGAGCCGGCGCGGTCGGACGCCAGCACGAAGCGCAGCCATCTGGGGATCGGTGTGACGGCCGTGGCAGTCCGGTCGGTCCGCATCATGGTTCCCTTCATTCCGAGTGTCACCGTCCACGGTGCCGCTCCGACGTAGGTGCGGCAATTACCTCCGACGTAGTGGATCGAGACGCTTGCACGGATCAGACTGGGGACGTGACGACGGCTCGGGTTCAGACTCCCCCGTTCGGGACGTTGATGCGTCAGTGGCGGCAACGGCGCCGACTCAGTCAGCTCGATCTGGCCATCGAGGCGGATGTGTCATCACGTCACGTCAGCTTCGTGGAGACGGGACGCTCGGTGCCCAGTCGGGCCATGGTGCTGCGCCTGGCGACGGTGCTCGACGTGCCACTGCGGGAACAGAATCAATTGCTGCTGGCCGCGGGCCTTGCGCCGGTCTACGCGGAGCGTTCGCTGTCGGACCCCGACATGGCTGCGGTGCGCGACGGCATCGACACGGTCCTCGCGGCGTACGAGCCCTATCCGTGCCTCGCCGTCGACCGGGGTTGGAACATCGTGGCGGCCAACGCCGGCGCCAGCATGCTGCTGCACGGTGTCGCACCCCATCTACTGGATCCGCCCAACGCACTGCGCATCTCGCTGCACCAGGACGGGCTGGCACCGCGCATCCGCAACCTCGGACAGTGGCGTCACCACGTCATCGGTCGCCTGAGGCGAGAGGTCGCGGTCAGCGGATCGGACGCGCTGGCGGAGCTACTGACCGAGATCGATTCCTATCCAGGCGGATTCGATGCGACACCCGATCTGGGCGGCGTGGTGGTCCCACTGCGGCTGGACGGACCAGACGGGGTTGCCCTGACCTTCCTGAGCACCGTGACCACGTTCGGCACTGCGCTGGACCTCACTGCAGCGGAGTTGAGCATCGAGGCCTTCCTGCCTGCCGACGAGGCAACGGCGGCGGCGCTGCGCCGACCCATCCCACAAGCGTTTGGATCTGCCGGTGCACAATCCTTGTCGAACGCACCCCCGCCACGCATCGTCGAGCCATGACCACGACTGCCGACGCGCCGACCCAGCCCGCGTCTCCCCTGACTCCTGACCGCATCTCCCGACTGCGGGTGCCCGAGCTCGACGAGCTGTCCACGCCGGCAGTCAAGGGCTTCTTCTCCCACCAGCAGCGCGAGGAGGGATTGACGTCCAACTGGTTTCGCGCACTCTCACTCAACGAGGGTGACCTCGAGCGCCTCAATGCCTACCTGCTGCCGTTGCTCGGCACGGACGGCCGCGCCGGCCTGACCGCGCGCGAGCGTGAGGTGATCGCGACGGTCGTCTCGGGTGAGAACCGGTGCTCCTACTGCCACACCAACCATGCCAACAAATTGGGCAAGGTGGCAGGCGACTGGTCGTTCGGTCAGCGCGTCGCCATCGACCATCACCAGGTCGCCGAACTCACCGACCGCGAGCGGGCGCTGGCCGACCTGGCCGTCGCGGTGAACGGCAATCCCCAGTCGATTCGCGACACCGACCTCGACGCGCTGCGCGGTCTCGGGCTCACCGACAACGAGATCCTGGAGGGCATCTCCATCGCAGCCTTCATCGGCGCCACCAACAGGATCGGCATCGCACTGTCTGTGCCCCCGAACCCCGAGTACACCGGGGTGCCGAAGTAGGCGTCAGGCCTGGACGATGATGGGGTCACCGATGCTGACGTTGTTGTAATACCAGGCGGCGTTGTCGGGACTGAGGTTGATGCAGCCGTGGCTGACGTTGGAGTTGCCCTGCGATGCCACTGACCACGGCGCCGAGTGCACGTAAACACCGCCCCAGGTGACGCGAACCGCGTTGTACACGGTGAGCTTGTAGCCCTCGGGGTCACTCAGCGGAATGCCGATGGTCCGCGAGTCCATGATCACGGGAGACTGCTTCTCCAACGCGGTGAACGAGCCGATGGGGGTGGGGTGTTTGGGCTTGCCCATCGAAGCGGGCATCTGCCGCGCCACCTGACCATCGACGCTCACCGTGAACGTGTGCGCGTCCACATCGGCGACCCCGACCACCTGAGAACCCGCCTCGAAGCTGGTCTTCGCGCCGCCCACCGACAGGGAGATCGTGGAGTGCGCAGGCCAGTAGCTGCTCGGATTCCATTGCACGACATCGTTCTTCAGCCACACGAAGTTACCCTGCGGGGCATTCGGCGAAGAGATCTGGAACGAACGCTCAGCAGCTGCGCGGTCGGGAACGGGTTCGGCGAACGTCACCGTGACGGGCATGGCGACGCCGACCACCTGCCCTGGGCCAGGCGAGATGGTGGCGACGGTAGCCGGGGTGGGTGCCGCCGCAAGGCCGGTGGCCGTCGTGCTGCTCAGCAGAAGGGTCGCAATTCCTCCCACCAACACCACATGTCGCAGAGCTATACGCAAGTGACCAACCTCCGAATGTCGAGAATGTCTAACTGAATGATAGTTCGGTTTTCGAGTGCTAAGCGTTAGCCGAGCCCCGCCGCGGGCGCGCCAGCGCGAGGAGCAGGTAACCAAGGCCCAAGAATCCCGCGGCGAGCATGGCGACGTTCACCGCGACCGCCCCGAGCCCGACACTGCCCGGGTCGAGGAAGTAGTACGGAGCGCGGCGGCCAGCGCGGTTCAGCACCACCAGCGCCAGTCCCAGATAGGCGGCCGGATAGACCAGCCACGCGAACGGTTGCCACCACCGTGCAGGGCCGGTGCCGCGACCGACCACCAACCAATCCGTGACCGCCAGGATCGGCACGACGACGTGGAGAAGGAAGTTGGCGGGCGTGTAGCCCATGCTGCGCCCGGTGAGCAGGAGGTTCCAGATCACCCCCGCGACCACGACGTACAGCACGACGGCGCCGCGGAATCCGGTGCGGCGGTCAGCACGCGGCGAGAACAGCGTCCACGCGTAGTACCCCGCCGCCAGGATGTTGGCCTGGTAGGTGAAGGTGATCAACCGCCAGGCCACGCCGGACCTCGAGCTGAATTCGACGACGGCGAAGGCGAGCACCACGGCGAGCACGATGGTCGCGCGAATCGCCACGCGCAGGACAGTGCGGTTCGTCGGCACCGGTGTTGCCAAGTCAGTTGTCGGTGCCGGGTGTCAGCCGTTCCTTGATGCGGGTGAGGATGCCCGGCTTCTTGGTCGGGATGGGCTCGACCGGCGGCGGCGCCACGTACGGAGGAAGCGGTGTTCCGGCGATGGGCGTGTCGGCGGGCGGGGTGTCGGCGGCGGGCGCCATCAGCCCGGGATCCACCACCGGCACGTCGGCGGGTGGAGCGGAGGGGTCCGCAGCCGGCAACTGATCGACCGACGGCGCCTCGGCAGGCACGTCGGCGACGGCGACCGGCGGTTCCTCGTACACGGGCGGGAGCGACTCGGGGGGAGGCGGTGGGAGCGCCGCCTCGACGATCGGGGCTGGCGGAATCGCCACCGGCGGTGGCATTGCAGGGGGACTCGGCCTGGCCGCGGCCGGACGTTCGGCCTTCGCCGCGGGCACCGGGCTGGGTTGCACCTCGTGGCTCGGCGAGAGCTGGAGGCTGATCGCGATCGACACCGACACGACGAACGTCACCAGTCCGGCTGCCAACATCGCGACCGGGCCGGCACTCGACCGAGCACGACGGCGTTCCGTCGGCCGCCCTGCGACGCGATGGCGACCGGAGTCGGCACCCACCGCGTCGTCATGGAAGCCGTCGAACAGGTGCAGTGGCATGTCCGTGTTCTGGGCCGAGGCCAGCGCCGCGCCGCGGGCCAGCGCCAGCTTGGCCTCCTCCGGTGCGAACACCGGGACCGACAGCGCGTCCTCGAGCTCATGCAGGATCGACTCGAATCCACCAGCCGAGCCGACGACGACGAGCGCCTCGGGTGCCCAATCTGCGCGGGTGAACACCGTGCTCAGCCAGCTGATCAGGCCTTCATCGGAGGTGATGTTGTGGTTGAACGCGGTCTGCACGGCCCCGTCGCTGGTGTTGACGACCAGCGTGATCACCGAGTCGGGCTCGATGACGCATACCGCCGTCGTCGCGTATCCGAGCACCTCGGCGATTCCGCGGGCCAATGCCTCGGTGGCCTCCGGCATGCGGATGGCCACCACGTTGTCGAAGCCCGAGTCCGACAGCGACTTCATGAGCATCGAGGCCTGCACGTCGGCGTCCTCACTCCACGTCACCCCGATGGAGTGCAGCCGCAGTCCCCGCGTCGCGGCGATCGCCTCCGTCCGCAACACCGCCGCAGTCGCCTGTTCAGAGCTCTGGATGGCGCCGTGCGCAAGGGCGAAGGTGTCGCGATCCATCGTCGCGCCGTCTGCGTCTTGACCTTCGACGAGAACCAAACCGACGGACGTCGGAGTCATAGACAAGCCGAGGACAGCGTCCACATGTACCCCTTTGGATCCACGAGGCGGCCACACCCGGGCAGCACCAGCGTGGTCGATCATTCCGCGCGACACTACCCGTTCGCCCGATACCGGGCGCGTCGGGGCGTTGCGAACTCGCCGAAATCGGGCCGTCATCGTGGCAAGGTGGCGGCATGACTGAAGGACGAACCGAAGGTCAGATGGCGCCCCGGACGGTGTTCGGC
>NZ_JBOGDD010000780.1:0-2222 GCF_050701675.1 Mycobacterium sp.
AGTTGTTTCGGCGTGCCGAGGCGAGTCGAGCGGCCGGCTGCCAGCACGACACCAGTGACACGATCAGCGGTCACGAGTCCGCGCTCGCCGCAGCGAATGCCGCGCGACACGCCGCGCTGCAGAACCAGAAGTCCTCGCCCGCGGCCGAGACATGGCGCGCCGACGGCCCAACGGCGACCGTCATTCCGCAGACCGGGTCGATAGCCTGGGCGGGGACGGGGCGATCGGTCGACGACGACAGGCCATCGACCCGGATCGCGGCGATCACCTCAGCGACGATCGACACCGCGATCTCGGCAGGAGTCCTCGCCCCGATCGGCAACCCGACCGGCGTGTGCACGCGGGCCCACTCGGCGTCGGTCAACCCGAGTCCGGCGAGAACCGAAGCACCGCGGATCCGGCTGGCCACCAAGCCGATGTAACCGACCCCGGCATCGAGTGCGGTGCGGATCATCTCGGCCTCGGGACCACCGTGGCTGGCGATCACCACCGCGGTGACGTTGTCGAGGTCTTCGTCGGGGTGGTCCCGCGCGACGGCGTAGCCCAGGCTTTCGCACAGCTGCGCCAGAGCGTCGGCCACGGGCGTCGCACCGCTGATCCGGACCAACGGCGCAGGCACCTGCGGCGCCAGGAAGATCTCCAGCGCCCCGCCCGACAGGCACGGGTTGACCACGACGCACGCTCCTGGTGCCTCCGGAAAGTGGACGTCGCCGTCCGGAAGCACCCGAAGGAGCACGCTCTCACCGGCCTGCAGGACGCCGAGGGCCGCCTTGCGCACCGAGTTCTGCGCGCATTCTCCGCCCACGAAGCCCTCGATGGTGCCGTCGGACAACAGGATCGCCTCGTCGCCCGCGTGTGCCGAGGTCGGCTGTTGCGCCCTCACCACGGTGGCGCGAACGAACGGTGTCCTGGCCCGGACCAGTTGGGCCGCGCGCTCGGACATCGTCACCGCTGATCTCACGTGATCTCGCTAGATCGGAGGGGTTGCATTGCCCCGCATGGCTTCCCACACCCGCGATGGCGTCAGCGGCATGTCGGCATGGCGAACCCCGAACGGGGCAAGCGCATCCACGACGGCATTGACCACCGCGGGTGGCGATCCGACGGTGGCGGACTCGCCGACGCCCTTGGCGCCGATCGGGTGGTGCGGTGACGGGGTCACGGTGTGCCCCGTCTCCAGGTGGGGTACCTCGACGGCGGTCGGAATCAGATAGTCCATCAGCGAGCCGCCGAGGCAGTTTCCGTCGTCGTCGAACGCGATCATCTCCATCAGGGCCATGCCGATGCCATCGGTGATGCCGCCGTGCACCTGCCCCTCGATGATCATCGGGTTGATCCGGGTACCGCAGTCGTCCACCGCCAGGAACCGACGCACCTTCACCACGGCCGTTCCCGGGTCGACGTCGACCACGCAGAAGTACGCCCCGTACGGATAGGTGAGATTCTCCGGGTTGTAACAGATCTGGGCGTCCAGTCCCCCCTCGAGCCCCTCGGGCAGATCACCTGCGCCGTGCGCCCTCATCGCGATGTCCTGGATCGTCACCGAAGCCGTGGGATCGCCCTTGACGTGGAACGAACCCTTCTCCCACTCCAGGTCGGCGATGCTGGCCTCCAGCATGCCGGACGCGATGATCTTGGCCTTGTCCCTCACCTTGCGGGCTACCAACGCTGCCGCCGCGCCGGACACGGGCGTGGAGCGGCTGCCGTAGGTGCCGAGACCGAACGGGGTCTGATCGGTGTCCCCGTGCACCACGTCGATGTCGTCTGGCGGGATGCCGAGCTCCTCGGCGACGATCTGGGCGAACGTCGTCTCGTGACCCTGACCCTGCGTCTGAACCGACAGCCGAACCACGGCCTTGCCGGTCGGATGCACCCGAAGTTCGCAGCCGTCGGCCATCCCGAGGCCGAGGATGTCCATGTCCTTGCGGGGACCGGCGCCGACCGCCTCGGTGAAGAATGACATCCCGATGCCCATCAGCTCGCCGCGCGCGCGCTTCTCCTTCTGCTCAGCCCGCAATTCTTCGTAGCCGATCATGTCCATCGCGAGCCGCATCGTGGTCTCGTAGTCGCCGGAGTCGTACTCCCACCCGGTCTTGGACTGGTACGGAAACTGCTCGGGCCGCAACAGGTTTCGCAACCGCAGCTCGGCAGGATCGATCTTCATCTCGTAGGCGAGACAGTCGACGAGCCGCTCCACGAAGTAGACCGCCTCGGTGATTCGG
>NZ_JBOGDD010000781.1:0-6181 GCF_050701675.1 Mycobacterium sp.
AGTCGTCCCAGCCGATCGGTCGGTAGGCGACCGGCTCGCCGACGGCATCGCTGAGCGCCGACGCGTACTGCTCACCGGTCAGGTGATCGCCCGCGATGCGACCGTTCTGCCGATGAACTCCGCGCCGCGCCGGAAGATGCCCAGCGCCGTCCTACCGATGTCTCCCACGGCGATCCCCGACAGTTTCTGGTCCGCCATCGGCAGCGTCAGAGCCAGCGTGCCGTCGTCGCCCCGTGACGGACCAAGACCACCGGCGAACCCCTCGAAGAAGAAGGTGGTGCGCAGGAACGTCGTCGGGACGTCGTATTCACGGAACAGGGCATCCGCTTCGGCCTTGGCGTCGAAGTGCGGCACCTTGTAACGCTCGTCGACACTCGGCACCCGGTCGCCGGTTCCGAAGACGTCCCTGGTGTCTTCGAGGGTGGACCAGATCACGTGGCCGACGCCGGCCTGCTTGGCGGCGAGGGCGGCGGTGTCCGCCTGCGTGAGTTCCATTGCGGCACGGGTTCGCTCGGCTTCTTCCTGCGGGGTGCGTTCGACCCAGTAATTGGTGACGACGAACGCGCCGTCGGCGCCCTCGAACGCTCTGCGCATGCTCGGTCCGTCGTCGAGGTCGGCTTCGATCACCTCGGCACCTGCGGCGGCGAGCTCGCGGGCCTTCGCCGACCGGGCACTGCGGGTGAGGGCCCGCACCCTGAATTCCCGGTCGGGGTCCTCCAGGATGCCCCGCACCAGGCCGCCGCCCTGTGATCCGGTGGCTCCGACTACGGCTATCAGCTTCTGGTCCGTCATGACTTCTCCCATCATCGGGGGTTGATATGTCAACCTGATGCCATCGACAGTAGCCGATTGGGTTGATATGTCAACTCGATGCGTTAGAGTCCATGGCATGGTCGACGGAGCGCAGCTCGACGATGACGAACAGGCGGCATGGCGCAGCTTCGTGGAGATGCGCCACCGGCTGGAACGGCACCTGGCGCGGCACCTGCAGCGCGAGTTCGGTCTGTCGGATTCGGACTTCGAGGTTCTCGTCAACCTCTCCGAGGCGCCGGGCGCGCGGATGCGTGCCTTCGAGCTGGGCCAGGCCACGCTCTGGGAGAAGAGCCGACTGTCTCATCACCTCAGCCGGATGGAGAAACGCGGACTGGTCCGTCGAGAGGACTCCGAGGCGCGCTATCCGGACGTCGTGCTCACCGAAGCGGGCCGCGAAGCCATCGAATCTTCGGCGCCGGCCAACGCCGCCCGCGTCCGCGAATTCTTCATCGACGTCTTGGGGCCCGAACGTCTCGCCGTGCTGCGCGAGGCCTCCGACGACGTCATCGCCGCGATCGAAGGACACCTGCGCGACGACTGTCCTCTCGAGGTCCGGGGTTACTGAGGCTCACTCGGTGGGTAGGGATGGCAGCGGGATCGTCGCGGTGACCGCCGTCCCCGATCCCGGTCGCGAGCGGATGTTCAGCCGCCCGCCGACGATCTCGGCGCGCTCGGCCATCGACAGCAGCCCGTAGCCGCCCATCTCGTCGCCACCCAGCGGATGCTCGAAGGTGTCGAAACCGGTTCCGTTGTCGACGATTTCGAGCCGAGCCGAGTCGTCGCCCACCGAGAAGGTCAGGCTTGCGTTGGTGGCCTTGGCGTGCTTGACGACGTTCTGCAGGCACTCCTGCGCAATGCGATACAACGCGATCTCGATGTGGTCGGGAAGTCGGGCATCGGCCAGGTCGACGTCGATGTCGACCTGGGGGATGGACCTGGCCAGGCTGGCCAGCCCGCCCGCGAGGCCGAGGTCGTCGAGAACCGGCGGTCGCAGCCCGCCGATCGCGGCGCGCGCCTCCTGAAGCGTGAGGTCCACCAATTCCCTTGCCATGCCCAACTGTTTGGCGACCGCACCGGGATCCTCGCCGACCGCCCTTGCGGCCGCGTCCAGCCGGTAGGACAGCGTCACCAGCCGCTGCGAGATGCCGTCGTGGATGTCGCCGGCCAGCCGCCGGCGTTCGAGCTCCTGCGCTTCGATGACCTGCTCGACGAAGTTCTCGTGGGCGCGCTCGCGGGCGACGAGCTGGCGGTGCAGCCGGGCCTGGTGCATGGCGCCCGCGATGAGCCTCCCGATCACCAGGAGCAATTCGACGTCGCGATCGGTGAACTCGCGGCGCTCGACGGTGTGGACGTTGAGGACGCCCACCAGGCCACCGGGTTCCGTCTCCATCGGCACCGACACCATCGACGTGAAATCCGATCCACGCAGCGATTCGAACGGCCGGTAGCGGGGGTCGTTCTCCTTGTCGTGGATGATGACCACCGGTTGGCGCACCCGGGCCACCCAACCGGACACGCCCTGCCCCAACGGGAGTCGGATCTTGCCGACCTGGCTGTCGAATGGCGGCGTCGCACCCGTCAGCGTGAGCGAGCGCTCGGCGTCGTCGAGCACGTGCACGAAACAGACGTCGGTGCCCGTGGCCGCCGTGATCATGCGCGCCGCGGCCTCGGCCAGCGGCTCGACACCCGGCCCGCTCGAGGCGGCCTGGATCAACTCGCGCAGAAGTGCGAGCTCCCGGTCGGCGTCGACGAGGTCGCGCACCGCGTTCGGCTGGTGCGTCGGCGCAATTTCCCCAGTCATCGGTAGATGCCCTCCCTCAGGGCCGTCGCCACCGCTCCCGTGCGGTCCCCGACGCCGAGCTTGCGATAGATGGAGCTCAGGTGGGTCTTCACGGTCTCATCGCCGATCACCAGTTTGGTGGCGATGCCGCGGTTGGAGAGGCCGTTGACGACGTAGGACAGGATCTCGCTCTCACGCTGGGTGAGGCCCTGCCTCGCGCCGGGCCAGAATTCGTCGCGTTGCAACCGGGCAGCGGTGTCCACGGCCCGTGCCGCCATCCCCGGGTCGATCGCCGTCTCACCGCTGTGGGCGAACTCCAGCTGCCGGACCAACTCGTCGCTGCTGATGCTCTTCAAGAGGTAGCCCGCCGCCCCGACCCGCAGCGCCTGAAACAGGTACTGCTCGTCGTCGTAGACCGAGAGCATGACGACCTTGCGAGACGGATCGCGGTCGCGCAGCGCCGCGCACAGATCGAGGCCGCTGGAGCCTTGCATCCGCACGTCGCAGAGGACGACGTCGGGGTTCAGGTCGGCGATCACCTTGATGGCCCGCTCGGCCCCGACGGCCTGGCCGACCACTTCGACGCGGTCGCCGAAGGACGCCAACATGGCCTTGAGCCCCTCGATGACCATCTCGTGGTCGTCCACCAGCACGAGCCGCACGGGTGCCATGACACAACCATAGGACCGGATAGGACCGGCATTCCGGCAGGCAGCCCAACTTGGCCGGTTCAATCCCCCGGATGGGGGAGGTGCTCGGATGTGACGTGGACCACCCTTGATGAATGTCGACCATGGAGCAGGGAACATGGCGGGCGGGCCGGTTCTGGTGGGACTCGTCTCGGCCCAGCCATGCCGGCGAGCGCGGGCTGCAGGCGCTGATCTTCGACCTCGAGGCCCTGACCGACGTCGAATGCGGTGGTCATCGGCATGCGTTCAACGCGGCCTTCGCCGCGCACGGGCTGGGCCTGCAGTGGTCGGTCCAGCGTTACCGCAAGCTGCTCGCGCTCAGCGATGAACGTCAGCGTGTCGCGGCCGAACTGCGGGCGCGGGGCATCTGTACCGAGTGCGACGTGCTCGCCAAGCTCCTGGTCGACGAGATCTGTGCGACGAAGTCGATGATGGTCGACGAGATGATGCTCGACGCCGACCTGGCGCCACGGACCGGTCTCACCGAGCTGATGACCGATGCGTTCACCGCAGGGGTAGCCGTCGGGATCGTCGGCGACGGCCGCAGGCAATGGGTCGAACCGCTGGTGCGGCAACTGGTCGGCGATGGTCTGGTGCAGACGATCGTCACCGCCGACGACGTCGTCAAGACCATGCCGAGCCGCGACGCCTACCACCTGGCGTTGACGGAGATGGGCGCCAACGCCCGTGATTCGCTGGCGTTCACCGGCTCGACTGCCGGTTTGCGGATCGCCTCGGCGGTGGGTCTGGCCGGGGTGCTCGTCGACCCCGACGCGGCAGGGGCGCGCGCCGACTATGACGGTCTGCGCGTCGCCGACTGCCAACGGCTGCAGGGCCGATTGTGGGCGAGTGGCAACGGGTCAGCTGCCGCGTAAGAGCTCGATGACGGCGCTGAAGTCCCTGCCGGCGTAGGTCGGATCGGACTTGATGAACTCAGCGTAGATCTCCGCGGCGTGGCTGCCCAGTGGGGCGGTCGATCCTGTCGAGTCCACCGCGGCCATCGCCAGCCCAAGGTCCTTGTTCATCAGCGCCGTCGCAAAGCCCGGCTTGAAGTCGTTGTTTGCGGGCGACGTTGGAACCGGTCCAGGCACAGGGCAATTCGTGTGCACCGACCAGCAGTTGCCCGTGGCGCCGGTGATCACGTCGAACAGTGACTGCGCCGAGAGCCCGAGCTTTTCGGCCAGCACGAACGCCTCGCCAACGGCGATCTGCTGCACGGCCAGCACCATGTTGTTGCATAGCTTGGCACTCTGGCCGTTTCCAGAGCCGCCGCAGTGAATGATTTTTCCCGCCATCGGTTCCAGTACGGGTCTGGCCCGCTCGACGGCGGCGTCGTCGCCGCCGACCATGAAGGCCAACGTGCCAGCGGTGGCACCCTTGACACCGCCGGACACCGGCGCGTCGATCTGCGCGAAACCGCGTTCGGCGGCCTCGGCGTTGATGGCACGCGCGTCGTCGACCGAGATGGTGGAGGTGTCGATGAACAGCGTGCCCGGCTTGGCAGCGGGCAGAACCTCGCCGTAGCAGGCCTTGACGATGGCGCCGTTGGGCAGCGAGGTGATCACCACGTCCGCCTCCGCAACGGCCTCGGCGCCGCTGTCGAAGACCTTGGCGCCCTTGCCCTCTGCAGCGGCCTTCAGTGCGGGCACCAGGTCGAAGCCGCGCACCGGATGTCCGGCCACGACGAGGTTGGCCGCCATCGGGCCGCCCATGTTGCCAAGTCCCAAGAACGCGATCGTCGCCAGTGACGTCATTGACTGTCCTTCCGGTGTTACGCCGACGCGCGGGCTCGAGCGGCTTCTGCCCGCCCGATCACCACACGCATGATTTCGTTCGTTCCCTCGAGAATGCGATGCACGCGCAGATCGCGGACGATCTTCTCGAGGCCGTACTCACTCAGATATCCGTAGCCACCGTGAAGTTGCAGCGCCTGGTCGGCCACGCCGTAACAGGCGTCGGTGACGTAGCGCTTGGCCATCGCGCACAGCTCCACCTTGTCGGGGTGATTGTCGTCCAGTGCCGATGCGGCGCGCCACAACAGGTTTCGCGATGACTCCAGGGTGGTCGCCATATCGGCAAGGGTGAAGCGGATGGTTGGTTCGTCGAGCAGTGTCATGCCGAACGCCTCGCGGTCGGCGAGATAGGCGACGGCCTTGTCGTAGGCGGCCTGCGCACCCCCGAGCGAGCACGCGGCGATGTTGATGCGGCCACCGTTGAGCCCGTTCATCGCGATGCCGAAGCCGGTGCCCTTGCCGTCGGCGCCGCCCAGCATCGCGTCGACCGGTACCCGGGCGCCCTCGAACACCACCTGTGCGGTGGGCTGTGCGTTCCAGCCCATCTTGTACTCATAGGCGCCGAAACTGACTCCGGGCGTGTCCTTCTCGACGACGAACGCCGAGATGCCGCGTGGCCCGTCACCACCGGTCCTGGCCATCACGACGTACACGTCGGACGCGCCTGCACCGGAGATGAACTGCTTGACGCCGTCGAGCACGTAATGGTCGCCGTCTCGAACGGCTTTGGTGCGCAGGGCACCTGCGTCCGAACCGGCACCGGGCTCGGTGAGACAGTAACTGGCGATCAGCTCCATCGACGCCAGCCGCGGCACCAGACTCTTGCGCTGCTCGGCGGTGCCGTAGGTATCGACCATCCACGTACACATGTTGTGGATCGACAGAAACGCGGCCACCGTCGGATCTGCCACGGCGAGCTGCTCGAAGATCCGAACCCCGTCGAGGCGTCGCAGCCCGCTGCCACCCGCGTCCTCCTGGCAGTAGATGGCGGCCATGCCGAGTTCGGCCGCCTCGCGCATCTCGTCGACCGGAAAATGCTTGGCGGCATCCCATTCCAACGCGAAGGGCGCGAGTCGCTTCTCGGCGAACGCGGCGGCCGTCTCGGC